>URJN01000129.1 GCA_900548125.1 uncultured Eubacteriales bacterium | reverse complement strand
CGGTCATAACGATGCCAAGCAGCGTCAGACATGGGATTCGTCAGCTTCATTATAGAAGAAATGCCGGAAACCGTCAACGATATGACGATAAATTTCATTGGACGACTGACTGCGGGTGAATTTTTCAAAAAAAGTGACCGAGATACATTGACAGGCGAGGTATATGGTGCTATACTGTATCTCGTCGGAGGTGATGAAATGCTGAATTCATCGGATATCCTTCGCGGTTATACGGATACGATCATCCTGGCGCAGCTGGATCAGGGCGACAATTACGGCTATGTGATCAGCAAAAACGTTCAGGAAATCACCCGCGGAGAATTGGAACTGAAAGAAGCGACGCTGTATACGACGTTCCGCCGGCTGGAAAACAGCGGCATGATCGAATCTTATTGGGGCAATGAAAACGCAGGTGCCCGAAGGCGCTATTATCATCTGACGGAAAAAGGGCGTGAGCTTTTTTACGAGAATCAGGCGGATTGGCGCAAGTACCGCAGCATTATATCGGAATTATTTGGAATGGAGGCCGCGTCAAAATGATGGATAAGAAAATTCGCAGATTGATCGATGATATTTTTTCGGACATGAAAATGACGGCGGATAATCTCGCCCTCCGCGATGAGATGATGGCAAACGCGCAGGCGCGTTATGAGGATTCCGTGCGTCAGGGCAAGACGGAGGAGGAAGCCTTCGCAGAGGTTGCCGCTTCGCTGGGCGACGTGCAGAGCCTGCTCAAAGAGATGAACGCGCAGGACGGCGGGGAGCAGGATGTTCCGAACGTGCCCGAAGAGCCGAAGGCGGAAGAAACCGAAGAACCGAAGGACGCTGAGGCAGACACCGAGAAAAAGGCGCAGGATGTGCCCGACCTCGGCGAAGCGCTGGGCAAGGCGTTCGGCGCACTGGGCGACATGGGCAAGCAAATCATGCCGCAGGCGCAGAAGCTGGTCAAGCAGGTGGACGGCATGACCGGCGGCGTTATCGGCGGAATCGGCAAGGTTGTCGGCAAAGGGCTGAGCGACGCGCAGAAGGCGGCGGGCAAGGCAATCGACAAGCTGTCGGGCGACAAGGGTGAAATCGTCATAGACCTGGGCAAAATCATCGTTGAGCCGGACGAGAAGAAGGAAAGCCCCAAGGCGCCGGCGGCGCTGCGCAAGCGTGCGCAGGATATCCGCGCCGAAGCGGAAATCAAGCAGGCGGCGGGCGATCAGGAGGGCGCAAGACAGCTCCGCGCCAAGGCCTACGCGATGGAAAACGAAGCGGACGAAATGGAAAAGAAGCTCGCCGACATTGCCGCCAAGGAAGCCGAAGTAACCGAAGCGACCAAGGAAGCGGAAGAAGCGGCGGAGGTCAAAAAGCCCGAAGAAAAGGAATCCGATTTCGATTCGCTGATGGATGAAATGGCGGCAGTGACCAAAGAGCTGAACGAGATGGGCAAAAAACTCGGCCAGACAGACGAAAACGCAGACGAGGATATTGATTTGGATGCGGTTGTCCGCGATGCGGAAGAAGCCGCACGCGATGCTGACCGTCAGGCGGAGGAGAAAAAAACGACTGCCCGCCCGATGGAGGGTCAGCCCGATATGGTCATCGTTCAGCGTTTTCCGGCGGCGGGTCTGCGCGAAATCAGCATCAAGCTCGATGCCGACGACGTGACCGTCAAGAATTCCGACGAACCGGATGTCGTGGTCAAGTGGGAAGCCGAAGATAATGATGCGATTCAGCCGAGCATGGTCTGTGAAAACCATAAGCTGACCATCGACCGGAATAATCCGGATGTGTTCAAGACGTTCTTCTCCGTCTTCAAGAAAGAGGGCGGCAAGGTGACCGTCTGTGTGCCGCGTGGCTATGCGGCGGATTACGAAATCGGCACGACGTCCGGCGATATCAAGCTCTATGCTATCGACGTGGATATGGTCAAGGTCAACACGACGTCGGGAAGCGTGCGGATTGAGCCTGACCCGGGCATCCGCGCCAAGGAAATCAGTGTGACGTCCATCTCCGGCGACGCGACGGTCAGCGCATGCGCGGGCGATGTATCCGTGACGACGGTTTCGGGCAAGCAGTTTGTTTCCTGCGACGCGAACAGGGCGAGCGTCAGCGTGGTTTCCGGTAAGGCGCACGTTGAAGGCGCGTGCGAGGAATGGGAAATCAACAGCGTATCCGGCGGCGTTGAACTCATCTGCACCGTCGCCCCGACCAACAGGATTCAGCTCAGCACGGTCAGCGGCAATGCCCGCGTGACGCTGCCGAGCGATATCCGCGGATTTGTCGCCGATATGAGCAGCATGAGCGGGCGAATCATCAATGAATTCGGACCGAACCGCTACGGCACATGCGCTCTGCCCATCCACATGGATACCATGAGCGGCAAATTGATGATTACAAGGCTGTAACCCTACGAACGCTTGGCTTTTCAGCCGGGAGTAAAACATAGATGGAACAAATCAAAGAAATTCTGAGCTTGGTTTTCGGAAGCCGACTGGTGGTTGAAGGCCATGGACGCACGTTTGTGAAGGTGCCGATGTGGCTTGCCGTGCTGGCAGGTTTGGCGAGCATTCGCCTTGCCATCCTGACGGCGGTGCTGGTGGTACTCGCGGGCATGCGGGTGCGCGTCGTGAAAGCATAAGGAGGAAGGCAGAATGGATTTTGAAACAATCAAGAACAACGCAATCAATGCCTTCCGACAGCTGACGGTTTTGCGCGTTATCGTGACGTCGCCCAACGAGAAGGTTGCGGATGTGCCTGCGCTGTATGCGCTGGTCGCGCTGCTGCTGGCACCGTGGGTCTGCGCGGCTGTGCTGGTTCTGGGCTTCCTGTTCAAATACGGCATTCGATTCGAGAAAGACGCCGTTAAAATGTGACCCCCTGCGAGGGCGTGCCGCGAAAGCGGCGCGCTCTTTTTGGTATACAGGAGAAAGAATGTAAAATCGCCCGCGTGAGCAAAATGATGAAATTTTGGCAAGGTCTGTATCGTCTGATCAGTAAAGGCACTTCACAATCAAAAATCGGGAGGGAAAAACATGAAACGCATTTGGATTTTGCTGACGGCACTGATTTGCCTGCTGACGGTCTGTCCGGCATGGGCGCAAAACGTATACAGCTCGGATATCGTGACCCCGCGGACGGGCGTTGCGGTCTGTGCACCAAAGAAGGAAAAGGAAACTGTGCCGATGTATCGGGAAGCGGACGAAAAGAGCGGCGTATGGATGAATTATTACAGCGGCACGCGAACCGAGGTGATGAATGTGATGGAAAACGGCATGGTCGAGGTTCGGACGGGTCAGGGAAAAGCGGCACTGACGGGCTATATGCGTGCGGAGGATCTGCGTTACGGCGCGAATGCGCTGCGGGCAGTCCCGTGGGTTGAAGGGGTCGTCGAGATGAAAAAGGATGCGCCGGTTTACGCGGCATGCGACACGGGAAGCGAAGAGCTTCGGCTCATTCCGAAGGACGAGGTTGTAAACGTAATCGGCATCAGCGACAAGTGGCTGCAAATCGAGCGGGCGGAATATGACGGCGATATCCTCAGAAAGGGTTATGTGAACGACCTGAGCGAAGAAAACGAATATGCGGGAGGGTTGATTCGCAGAGACCATGTCCGCGTCAGAGAGGCGGAGCGCGTGGAAAGATGGATTTATCTGCCGACGGAGGACGAGCTGACCCATGAGCAGGCGTATGAAAAAGCACTTGACCTGCTGACGACGACGGACGAAGGGCGGGCGTATCTGAAAACTCGGATGTCGGAAGAACATCGCACGCGGGAAGCTCTTGAAAAGCTGAACGCGGATATCCGGCTTTCGATATTCGGCGACGGAAATTACGACGGCATCTGCTGGATTGTCAGCATCGAGAATAGTCAGAATATTGATGAAAACGTCATCGTCTTGATGATGCCTCAGGGAGAATGGCTTGAGTTTACGCATGGAAACGGCTGAAGATGCGGGAAGCGAAAATCGGTTGATAAGCGCGGGAAAATGAAGGGCATCCGGCGGATGTGTTCCTGCTTCGCAATTGAATTGAGGCGTATTCTGCTTGCGCGGGATGCGCCTTTTGTGATATGCTGAAAGCGGGAAAAATGAGGAACACGATTCATCAGAAAGGGACAGCCATGAAAAACCCGAACATTCCGCAGGATTGGAAAAAAGAAGTTGAACTGTATATACCGAAGGACGCACGGGAAGAAAGCGAAAAGCGGGAGATTCTGACGCTCATGGAGCGGGAAGGCGATCGCCTGCTTCTGCGCGAATGCAGCTATGCGCACATGACAGCGTCCTCCGTCATCGTCAATCGGAATCGAACTAAGATGCTGATGGCGTTCCACAAAATCTATCAGAGCTGGGCGTGGACGGGCGGTCATGCGGACGGCGACGGCGATTTTGAGGCGGTCGCACGGCGGGAAGCGCAGGAGGAAACTGGCATTCAGAACCTGAAAAAGCTGGGCGCGGGCGCGGCTTCGCTTGAGGTGCTTCCGGTATGGGCGCATCAGAAGCGCGGTCAGATGGTGGCGAGCCATCTGCATCTGAACATATCGTATCTGTTTGAGGCAGACGACACACTGCCCCTGCGCATCGCGGAGGACGAAAACAGCGCGGTGGGCTGGATTCCGATTGCGCAGCTTGAGAAATATGTCAGGGAAAAGGATATGATGCCCATCTACCAAAAACTTCTTAACAGGGCGAACGATTGTTGATTTCTTACAATCAACATGCGATTTAACTTGAAGAAAAATGCCAAAACTTGTATACTGTATATACAGAAAGGAGAAAAGATAAAGAGAAAAAAATCCATTCTAAAAGGCAATCCCAAGGCAAAGGAGGCCGGTTTCATGATTACAAAGTTTGTGATTAAAGACGCGCATGTTCCCGCCGGCATTGTGGAAACGATGGAGCGCAGGATTCATCAGCGCATGGATGCCTATTTCAAGGATGAGGCCGAGGGCGATACGGTGATCGGCGTTCGCATTACCGAACAGAAGAACACCTACAAGGTCGAGTTGACCATGCCCTATATGGGTCACACGCTTCGCACAGAAAACCAGGAGCGGGAGATTTCCCTCCCTGCGCTGGATAAGGGTATAGATGTTCTGGAGCGTCAGATGAAGAAGCTCAGAACGCGTCTGGCTCGTGATTTGAGAAAGAAACCGCCGGTGGCGGAAGCCACGCCGGAGACGGATGACGATGACGAAGAGGAAACCGTCGTCCGCATTAAACACTATGCGTCCAAGCCCATGAGCGTGGAGGACGCGATTCTGGAAATGGACATGCTGGGACATACGTTCTACATGTTCAACAACGTAGAGTCCGGCAAGGTCGCAACGGTTTATCGCCGCAAGGACGGCGGCTGCGGTCTGATCGAACTGGAATAAGCTAAAACCGCGGGTCTGAGCTGAGAGCGGCGCAGGAACGCGTAACGACGAGTGATTTCCCGGGTCAGAGACGGGAAAAAAAGAAAGGGTGAGTCCGATGCAGCAGGGTACAAAAATTGCAGTCGTCGTCTTAGCGATTGCACTGGTCGCTGTAATCGGTTTGATTTGTTTGACGAGGGGCAGCGGTACTGCACAGCCCATAACCGAGGCGACAGCGACCCCGGCCGTGGAGCAGACCTCGATGCCCGAAGAAACCCCGCAGCCCGAAGAAAGCGCACAGCAGGCGGAGGGTGAAGAAGTGACCCCGCAAGAGACGATGTATGAAGGCGCATTGGCAGGGCTGACAGAAGAAGAAATCGGAAAACTGGCGCTCGCGGAAGAAGAATCCGGCGCCAGACGGAGTGAAGACGGCGCGGAGGATTCCGTAGACTGAACATTCCCGGAAGCGGCGCGCTTCCTGACGCATGCGGTTGCGTGCGCGGAGAAAAATAGAATCTTCGAGGTCAAGCGATGAAAAAGCTGAGCAATGTACGAAAGACGATGATTGCAGCAACTTTTCTCGCGGTATGTTTTTCCTGCGCAGCTCTGGCTGAAGAAATGGACGCCGGAACATGGGTTGAACAGACTTGCACTTTGCTAAAAGAAGCAGACTGGTTGCCAAATGCGTGTACCATCGAGGAATACACAGGAGAGTATGATCCGCTGATTTCCAAGTACACAGTGAGATCCGACGAAGGATTTTTCAACCTGACAACCCAAAAGGACGGCAGACCGGAACGATTCGCTTTCCAGATGAAGGCAGAAGAACCGCTCGAAACACAGATCAGCACAATTTTGAAGGCTGTATTTCCAAACGGAGAAGGTGCGGAAGACTTTGCCGAGGAGCTGGCGGATGCCTATGACGCAAGCGTGGAGCATCGGAAGAATGTAAAACCGTATGCGATGAAGCTATATAACGAAAAGCGTTGTGAACTGGACATGGGCTGGCTGTATATCTGGGCGAATTTGCCGGAGCGTGGCACCAAGTAAACCGAGATGATGCAGATTTTTCCAAACGGGTTTCAAACTTGTTTTTGGAATTGGTTTTTGTATCAGGATTGGTTTTCACGGTCAAAAAAGATTGGGTATGCGGAAGAATCTGCATC
>URJN01000128.1 GCA_900548125.1 uncultured Eubacteriales bacterium | reverse complement strand
AAGAAGGGCGGTTTCCTCGGTCTGTTCAAAAAAGCCGGAAACAGCATCACTCAGCTCCGCGCCAAGTACGACAAGGTTGAGGAAAACGTTGCGCAGATTATCCTCTCGCTCCAAAACCATCAAAAGCAGCTCATCTCCGACTGCAAGATGCTCGACGAGCTTTATGCGCAGAACGAGCAGTATTATCATGAGCTGACGCTCTACATCATCGCGGGCGAAATCAAGCTCAAAAAGCTCCGCGAGGAAGAGCTTCCGCCGATGCTCGCCAAGGCACAGCAGACCGCCGACCCCGCCGATGCGCAGGCAGCCAACGATTTCAGCCAGCTCATCGAGCGTTTTGAAAAGCGCATCCATGACCTGAAGCTGACGCGCATGGTCTCCGTGCAAATGGGTCCGCAGATTCGCCTGATGCAGAACAACGACAACGTGCTTGCCGAGCGCATTCAGTCTACGATTGCGAACACCATTCCGCTCTGGAAGAGCCAGATGGTCATCGCGATGGGCATGCAGCACGCCGAGAGTGCGCTGAACGCGCAGAAGTCCGTGACGGATATGACCAACGAGCTGCTCCGCTCCAACGCCGAGCGTCTGAAGATGGGCACCATCGAAACCGCCAGGGAAGCCGAGCGCGGCGTGGTCGATATCGAAACCATCCGCACGGCGAACACCGCGCTCATCGATACGCTGACGGAAGTTCAGAAGATTCAGCGCGAGGGCGCACAAAAGCGTGCCGCCGCTTCCATCGAGCTGGGACGACTGGAAAAAGAGCTTCGCGACAAGATTATGGAAGTCAACAATTAAACCGGCGTGATGCACTCTGCATCGCCGGCTCTGCCAAAGCCCATCGACCACGATGGGCTTGTTTTGTAGAAAGGAGCTTCCCCTTATGAATGCACGGGGCAAGCGTTACCATCCCGTCAAGCCTGCACGCAGTTACAGCGAGCAGTTTTCCCGCCTGACAGACGTCCACGGTCTGACCATCGACGATGAAGCGCGGGCGCGCTATATCCTCTCTACCGTCAACTATTACCGTCTGACGACCTACGGCAAACATCTGCGCCGCGCCGATAATCCGGATCTCTTTCTGCCCGGCGTATCGCTGGAAACGCTGTACAGCCTGTATCAGTTTGACATGAACCTGCGCCATCTGCTGCTGCCGGTGCTGGAGTTTTTCGAGATACAGCTCCGCGCCAAAATCGCCTATCAGCTCGCCATCACTTACGGCTCCATGGGCTACATGGATGCGGAGAATTTTCGCGCCGAAACACTGCCCAACGGTTCTTCCATTCACAAAAACCTGATCGGCAAATTCAAAAACGAGGTCAAGCGGCAGGGCGCACTCCCTTTCGTGCGCCATCACAACATCAAATACGGCGGCCAGTTTCCAATCTGGGTCGCCGTCGAATTGTTTACTTTCGGTATGCTCGGTTCGCTGTTTGACCTGATGCGCGAAAACGATCAGCGCGCCGTCAGTCGGGAATATAACCTCTCGCCGGAGTCGCTTTCGCGGCTGATTGCCTCCGCTGTGGATGTGCGCAACATCTGCGCACACTATAACCGGCTCTACAATCGAGTGCTCGACGATCAGCCGCTTCTGCCAAATCGCCTGCGCCTTTACGAAAGCGACCGTCTTTTCCCGCTTCTGCTCGCCTTTGCGCATATATTGGGGCGCGAACGTGTATTGAATCGGCTGATTACGGGGCTTTCGCTGCTCGAAGCGGATTTCCCTGAAGCCGACTTATCGCTCTGCGGCTTTCCCGAGGATTGGCGTTCCATTTTGGAGGCGGAAGCCGCGCAGTCATAAAAATAAATCGCTCTCCGCTTTTTACTTTCCGACGCAGAACCTTGCGAAAACCTCGTCGATAACCTTCTCGCTCATCGTTTCGCCCGTGATTTCGCCCAGCGCATCGAGTGCTGCCGACAAATCGACCGCCGCAACATCCAGCGGCATGCCATCCTCCAGCGAAACGACCGCGTCATTCAGCGCCGCGCAAGCCCGCTGCGCCGCCTCCACATGACGCGCCTGCGAAAGCGCAGAGGATTCCGCGCCGTCCGTCGGCGCAAACGTCAGCAGCGCGCTTTGCAGCTCGTCCAATCCCTCTCCGCGCGGCGCACAGACCGTGACCATCGGCACATCGCCGAATGCCGCACGCACTTCTTCCGCGTTCAGCACCGATTCCAAATCACCCTTGCTGAGAACAACCAGCTGCGGCGAAAGCCCAAAGAGTGCTTCGCGATCCTCCTGCGTCAGCGGGCTTGCGCCATCCAGCACCAGCACGCGCACATCCGCCTCCGCAAGGGCTTTGCGCGCCCGCTCCACGCCGATGCGCTCAACCGCATCGCCGGTTTCGCGCAGTCCAGCCGTATCCGTCAGCAAAACGCGGATTCCGCCCATCTGCACGGCTTCGGTCAGCGTGTCTCTCGTCGTGCCGGGAATATCCGTCACAATCGCCCGTTCGCCGCCCAGCAGCGCATTCAGCAGGCTGCTCTTGCCCGCGTTGGGTCTGCCGCAAAGCACGACGCGCAGCCCTTCATCCTCAATGCGCCCCACGCGGGGATCACACGCCTCCAGCAGCCGCTCGCGAATCGCCTTGCAGCTGTCCGTCACCTCGCGTGCAGTCTGCGTTTCCTCCACCTCATCCGGAAAATCCACTGCGGCAGAAAGTGCCGCCAGCAGCGAAGTGATGTCCTCCCGCGCCCTGCGCACAAACGTGGAAACGCCGCCCTCCATCTGCCGAACAGCACTGCGCATCGCCCGCTCGCTGCCCGAACGAATCATCCGCATGACGCCTTCTGCCTGCGCCAAGTCGATGCGCCCGTTCATAAACGCCCGACAGGTAAATTCGCCCGGCTCCGCCATCCTCGCGCCCGCCTTCAGCAGCAAGAGCAGGATGCGCCGCACGAGTGCCTGCGAACCATGGCAGTGAATCTCCGTGACGTCCTCACGGGTATAGCTGTGCGGCGCGCGCATGAGTACCGCCATCGCTTCATCGACGATTTCTTCCCCGTCCATGACATGACCAAACGTCAGCATGCGGTTCACGAGCGGCTTTCCGTTCTTCGCCCGAAAGACCTGAGAAAGAATCTCTTCGCATCGGCTTCCGCTGACGCGCACAATGGCGATGCCGCCTTCGCCCGCCGCCGTCGCCTGCGCGGCGATGGTATCCAGATGATGATTCATGCGCAGTCCCTCCGTCTTTTCACAAAAAAGTAGTGTGACCCGATTATACCACGGCACGGCTCGGTTGAAAAGCGCGCAAACCGTCCGTCTTCCTTCGGCGAACCTGCCGAAAAGCACCGAATGTATGAACTTTTTCCTAACTTCTCTTGATTTCGTATAGAAAACTGTGTAGAATAAGGGTTACGGCATACGTCCCTTTGCGGACGGCTTGTTTTTTCTTGATAACCAAAGGAGGTACCGCATCCGATGCAAAATGTGCAGCGAATTGTTCTGGTGGACTTCGGCGCGCAATATACCCAGCTGATCGCGCGCCGCGTGCGTGAAGCCAAGGTTTTCTGCGAAGTCGTTTCCTACCTGACGCCGCTTTCCGAAATTCTTGAGAAAAAGCCGGTAGGCATTATCCTGTCCGGCGGCCCTGCTTCCGTACTTGACGCAGACGCGCCGCATATCGACCCCGCCATCTATGAGCAGGGCATCCCCGTTCTGGGCATCTGCTACGGCATGCAGCTGACGGCATACACCCTCGGCGGAACGGTTGAACGCGCCGCTCAGCGCGAATACGGCCGTATTCCTGTCGATTTCGATGTAACCAGCCCGCTCTTTGCCGGCATGAAGGCGCAGTCCATCGCCTGGATGAGCCATACCTTCCATGTCACCCATGCGCCGGAGGGCTTCTCCTCGATCGCTCACAGTGAAAACTGCGCGTTCTGCGCAATGGCGAACCCCGAAAAGCGCATTTACGCCGTTCAGTTCCATCCGGAAGTCACCCACAGCGAAGAAGGGCAGAAGGTCATCACCAACTTCCTGTACAACGTCTGCGGCTGCACCGGCGACTGGACGATGAGTGCTTTCATCGATAACGCCATCCGTTCCATCCGCGAACAGGTCGGTCCGGACGGTCGTGTCATGCTGGGTCTGTCCGGCGGCGTCGATTCCTCCGTTGTGGCTGCTCTGATTTCCCGCGCCATCGGCGAACGCCTGACCTGCGTTTATGTGGATCACGGCTTTATGCGCAAAAATGAAACCGAATCCGTCCGCGAGGTTTTCACCAAGCAGTTCCCGGTCAACCTCGTCATCGTGGATGCACGCGAGCGCTTCATGAACAAGCTGGCGGGCGTTTCCGATCCGGAAACCAAGCGCAAGCTCATCGGCGGCGAGTTTGTTTACTGCTTCGCCGACGAAGCCAAGAAACTCGAGGGCGTTGAGTTCCTCGCTCAGGGCACGATCTATCCGGACGTCATCGAATCCGGTTCCGTCAAGGGCAGCGCAGTCATCAAATCCCACCACAATGTCGGTGGTCTGCCTGCCGACGTACGCGCCAAGTTTACCGGCGGTCTGGTCGAGCCGATCCGTATGCTCTTCAAGGACGAAGTTCGCAGGGTCGGCGAAGAGCTGGGCATGCCGCGTGACATGGTCTGGCGTCAGCCGTTCCCGGGTCCGGGTCTTGCCATCCGCATCATGGGCGACATCACCGCCGACAAGCTGGAAACCGTCCGCGAAAGCGACGCCATCCTGCGCGAAGAGGTTGCTCTTGCGGGTCTTGACCGCGACATCAACCAGTATTTCACCGTTCTGACGAACACCCGCACGGTCGGCGTCATGGGCGACGAGCGCACGCACGATTTCGTTCTCGCCATCCGCGCCGTCACGACCGACGACTTCATGACCGTCGATTGGGCGCGTCTGCCCTACGACCTGCTCGCCAAGGTCAGTGCGCGAATCGTCAACGAAGTGCCCCGCGTCAACCGCGTCGTGTACGATATTACGACGAAGCCGCCGGCAACGGTGGAGTGGGAATAATCAAATTCCCGTCAATTCACCCCGGAAATTCCAGTTATTGCTGAATTTCCGGGATTTTTTGTTGCTTGGTGGCTACAAATTGGCTACATTTCGCGTTTTCGTCGCCGAGAAAATGTAGCCAGAAACCTCACAGGCTGTCCAGACGATTGGCTACTTCAACCTGTTTGTTCGGGTACAGATGGCTGTACGTCTCCATCGTGGTCTGCACGCGCTCGTGACCGAGGCGCTCTGCAATCAGCAGCGGCGAAAAGCCCATCTCCACCAGCAGACTGGCGTGACTGTGCCGAATATCGTGTATGCGAATTTTCTTGACGCCGGATTTCTTGCAGCCGCGCTGCATTTCGTGCGTCAGGAAATACTTCGTATATGGGAATATCCGATTTTCTTCATCAAGATCATAGCACTGGCTAATATACGCTTTGAGGCATTCAGCCAACACGTTCGGCATTGTCACCACACGATTGCTTTTCGGCGTTTTAGGCGTGGTAATCACGTCCTCCCGATTGATCCGCTGATATGACTTGTTGATCGTGATCGTCGATTTTTCAAAGTCGAT
The DNA here is from genome assembly GCA_900548125.1 of uncultured Eubacteriales bacterium. Taxonomy (GTDB): domain Bacteria; phylum Bacillota; class Clostridia; order Christensenellales; family Aristaeellaceae; genus Ventricola. The sequence continues at coordinate 985 of URJN01000128.1, read as the reverse complement.
ATCCGCAAGCGTCAGCGCCAGCAGCTCGCCTTCTCGCATGCCCGTATAGTACAGCGTCATGAAGATCGCATAGGATGCAGCCTTATCCGCAACGGCTTCAATAAAGCTGTCGAACTCTGCCTTTGTCCAGAACTGCATTTCGTCCGCATTTTTCTTTCCCATGCTGCCAGCCTTGTGACACGGATTTTCTTTCAGACCGTAATACTTGACCGCATAGTTGAAAATCGCCGTCAGTTGGTTCTGGATCTCACGCAGATACGTCGGCGCATACGGCTCGTCCTTCTCGTTCCTATACGTTGCAAGCTGATTCTGCCACCTTCGCACGTCCGTAGGTTTGATGTCATTCAGCGCCATCCGACCAAAGAACGGCATAATCTTCAGCTCGACCAGAAAACGCTTGCTAGAAATCGTCGAAGGTTTCAGGCGATTCTCCATGTCGGCAAAATACAGCGCCACAAAATCATGAAACATCATGCCGAGACTGCCGGACGCTTGGTTCATCGTCTCGCGTTCCCATTGCAGGGCTTCCTTCTTCGTGAGGAAGCCTCTTTTCTTTTTATGGATGGTATTCCCCTTCCAATCCGTCACACGGATCTGGGACATCCAGCGGTTGTTCGTTCCGTACTTGGTTACAGACATTAAACTCCTTTCTTCAAGCATTGGACCTCATCGGATTATTCCGTTTTCTTGTACGCATTTTCAAGGAATTCGTTTCTCTTCCTGATCCGTTCGTCGGGATCAAGCTCCTGCGGTTCTACGGTCTCAACCGTGTTGGTTGCATAGTACGCCAGCGTGGTATCCTTCCACTTCTTGTACGCCTCAAGCGTGGATGCGAAGGACTGCACATCTTCCCGCTCCTGCTGCCACTGTTCAAGAAACAGGCACATATCCGCATTGAACTCCGCCGGGCTCTTTCCATCAAAGGAAATCGAGCACTCCCATTGTTTGCTGCGGGGCGGCTTCTGCACATTGATCTTGAAGTCGA
>URJN01000127.1 GCA_900548125.1 uncultured Eubacteriales bacterium | reverse complement strand
AATACGGGATATATCCACGGCGGATGCAGCCCGATTGGCATGAAAAAGCTCTTCCCCACGTTTATCGACGAAAGCGCACAGCTCTTTGACACCATCTGCGTCAGCGCAGGCAAAATCGGTGCGCAGGTCGAGCTTGCGCCCGATGCGCTTTGCAAACTGGTTAATGCCAAATATGCGGATTTAACCGACTAATACGGAAACCTTTCTTTACATATAGACAAAAGCACAAGCCCTGTCTGCCCCGACAGAGCCTGTGCTTTTCTTTTTCCGCTTATCCCTTACGCCGTTCTCTCCACGCTGAGCCGATCGGCAACCAGCGCGATGAACTCGCCGTTGGTCGGCTTATCTGCCAGCGAACAGACGTTTTTGCCAAATGCTTCATCCAGCGCGTCAATCCGTCCGCGGTTCCATGCAACCTCGATGGCATGGCGAATCGCTCGCTCCACCTTGCTGGATGTCGTTCCGAATTTACGCGCAATGCCCGGATACAGCTCCTTAGTGATGCGGCTCATCATCTCCGGCTTCTCGATGACCATGCGCACGGCTTCTCTCAGATACTGGTAGCCCTTGATATGCGCCGGAATGCCTACCGTCAGAAAAAGATTCGCGATACGCTCCTCCAGCGTTTCCGCACTGACCGGTGCCTGCTCGTGAATCATCTTCGCGCCTACCGATTCCGCGCGAAGGCTTTCACCCGCCGCCTCATACACGCGCTGCGCCAGCATCATGAAATCAAACGGCTTGACCATATAATAGTTGACGCCCAGATTGACCGCTCGGGAAATAAAGTCATCCCTTCCCAACGCCGTCAGCGCGATTACGCCGGGCTGCTTTGCCAGCTTCATGGCTTGCAGCCTTTCCAGAACGCCATAACCATCCATCTGCGGCATGATGAGATCGCAAACCAAGACATCCGGTTCAAATTCCGTTACCAGTCGGAGTGCTTCCACACCGTCGCTCGCCGCGCCGACAATCTCGATGCCGTTTTGCGCCTGCAAGTATTCGACAATCATATCTCTCAACTGTACATTGTCATCTGCCACAACCACGCGAACCGTGTCCATATCCGCGACCTCCCGCCATTGATTTCGTATCCATCGTTTTGCTTAAACCCATGATATCACAAAGTCTGTTTCCGGAAAAGCCCCAAATGGCCTCTCCGTTCCGACTTTTTCTTCTTTCATTCGCATTTTATGTGCAAATGCGCGAAATATAACCCAAAATGTAAAAAACATCCATAATTTCATGTAAAAATCTAAAAACCGCATAATTTAGTCCTTATTATTTCAGCTTTATGATATAGGGTTCAAGCAGCCCCATGATTCTGTCCGACGACGCGGGGGCGTAGCGAGGCGACTGCGCCATCGTCACAAAATCATATCCCGTTTCGGCAAACAGACGATAATCGTCAAACACCTCAAAGGGAATAACCGGTTCGCGCCCGTTGAGTCCCTCCATCAGCGCGGAGATATCGCTTCTGAGATGAATATCGCCCGCTTCATTGAGCAGCTGCGCCGGAATATCCTGATGCGACCTCGGATTGCGGACATAGACCAGCCGGCTCACCCATCGAAACGCCAGCGAAAAGAGCAGATAATTCGCCTCGTCGAGCTTTTTTCCTACCCGATACGCCTCCAATGCTTCGCGCGACTTCGGATTGCGGGTCAGCACAGCTTTCAGCACAAAATCCGTTCCGGGCGGTCCGAACGCGAGATCCGAATGGGTGTCCACATGCACGACGTCAAACGGCGCATTCAGTACGCCCTCTCTCATCCGCGCGCGCCAGAAATCCAACGCCTTGTCATGTGTATCAAAGATCAATCCCGGAACGGGATGATCCCTGAGTAAACCGCATTGTTCGTCCAGAAAAGCGATGACCTGCTCATCCGTATACGGCTGAGCGCAGTTTTCAGAGGGTCTTTCCCCCAGCGGCGCAAGCGGGCAGGCGTCGCTCAGGAAAAAATCCATGTCCAAATCGAGTACCTTCACGTTGTTTCATCCTCCGTATATCCTATTCCTTTCGATTATAGCGTAGGTCGCAGGCGGGGTCAAGCTCACGGCACAAGGTTCAGCTCATCCGGATTCAGGTTATAGCCCACAAAGCTCTCCGGAACTTTTCCTACAATAATCGACTCGGCAACAAGCATATTGGCGGTCACGTTCGTCGTCTTTGCGCCCGTCGGAATGACGATGCGAATGCTTGCCGAAAGTTGCATAAACACCTTATGCCGCGTCTGATTGATGCCGCAAGCTTCAAACTCCGTTTCAAAATTCGTCTGCACCGAGCCAATCGGAACGATTGAAATCGGTATTCCCGGGCCGCTGCCCGCCAGCAGCGTTATGCCCAACGCCGCGCCGAGCGGAACGCTCACCTTCTGGCTGCTGACCGCTTCCAATTTGCGCAGAGCCGCATCTCCCGCACGGTCTGCCAACAGATTCATGCGCATGGTGTTCGCGGAAAGCAGCGCGACCTGTCCCTTTTCATCCATGCGGACATTCATCAAATCCTCGTAGTTAATGCCGCCGTCCAAAGCCTCTGTCAGCGCACCATTGAGGGCGCGCGTCGCCATCGCCGCACACCGTGCCTCCGCGAGAGAAAAAACAAGCGGTCTGAAATTCCGGTCGATGAGCAAAAGCAATGCCGCAAGCAGAAGCACCGCAAGCAGCACGCGCCGCATCCTCTTTTTTCTGCGCACACGCGCGGTATATTTCCGCAGCTTCGCCTGCTCCATCCCATCCCCCCTCTGCGCAAAGGACGCTGACCATGGATATGACCGAAGCGATGCGGCTATTCCTCAACGAGTTTGCGCTTTAGGGGTGCGAATCAGGCAAATTTGTGCTATAATAACAGACAACCCCGCTCTGCGCGGGCGGCTACCTTGCAGCAAGGAGGAACACCATGCCCAAACGCATCGGCGACGACCGCCGCAATTTTTCACAAAAGCCGAATGCTCCGCTCACGCCGATGGAGAGCGATACTCCAGACAGCGGCGCGGATTCTATGGATAAAACACAGCTCAATATTCCTGTTCAGCGCGAAACGCGCCGCATGCCCGAACCCACGCACAGCAAAAGCAAACGGGAACGTGCTTCGCGCGAGCGCACCGTTCATCCGCGCGCCCATTCCATCTTCAAAACGCGGACAAAGAACCCGAATTTCGTGCTGAGCGTCGCAACGACGACCCTCCGTCTTTCCTTTGTTCTTGCGCTCTGCACCGCGCTTGCTCTGCTGGGCGCGGTCGTCGGCATCGCCAAGGCTTTCGTCGATACTGCGCCGACGCTCGACCTCGCCGCGCTCGATGCGCAGGATAAGACTTCTTTTATTTATGACAGCAACGGTAATCTCATCACCGATTACAAGGGTACGGAAGACCGCATCATGGTTTCCATCGACGAGATTCCCGATATGCTGCAAAACGCCTTCATCGCCGTCGAGGACGCGCGCTTTTACGAGCATAACGGCGTCGATGTCAAGCGCATCGTCGGCGCGCTGGTCGCCAACTTTACCAGCGGTTCGACGCAGGGCGGCTCGACCATCACCCAGCAGCTGATCAAGCAGACCGTCCTCTCCAGCGAGCAATCCTACAAGCGCAAGCTCCAGGAGGCGTATCTGGCGATGGAGCTGGAAACGCGCTACACGAAAAAGCAGATTCTTGAAAGCTATCTGAACACCATCTTCCTCGGCGGAAGCTACTACGGCGTTCGCGTCGCGGCGTATGGCTATTTCGGCAAGGAGCTTGACCAGCTGACCCTGCGCGAATGCGCCATGCTCGCCGGACTGACCCGAAGCCCGAACTATTACAACCCGCGCAGCAACTTCTATACCCGCAATACCGCGGGCAGCAGCACTCCCGACATCACCAATAACCGCACGGATTATGTCCTGCGGCAGATGCGCGAAAACGGGCTGATTACCGCCCAGCAGTATACCGCCGCGCTCGACCGCTCGACAGCAAACGTATTGGAAAAATCTCCGGCGTCTACGGATATGTATGCCTATCCGCATTATGTCGAATACGCCATCAGCGACGTGGTCGATACCTTCCTTGACCTGAACGGTCTGGAAAACACCTCCGCCAACCGCTATGCGATGGAAAACAAGCTCCGCACCGGCGGTTACAGCGTCTATCTGTGTCTGGATACGGAAATTCAGGAAATCGTCGAGGACACGCTGGCAAATTGGAGCGATTATCCCCGCCTGCGCGACCCGTCCGATAAGGTCTATCAATCCCGCAATGCGGACGGCACCTACACCGAGATTGAGCAGCCGCAGGCAGCCGCCTGTGTATTCGATTACCGCACCGGCGAACTGAAAGCCATCGTCGGCGGCCGTTATAAGCCGACCACCCGAAAGACGCTTAATCGCGCCAGCGGCATGACCATGCCCGTCGGCTCCTCCATCAAGCCGCTGACGGTCTATGCGCCCGCCATCGACCTGGGCGCTTCCCCTGCTTCGATTGCCTACAACATGCCGGTTCCGATTTCCGGCTGGAAGGATTCCAGCGGCAAGGATTCCTGGCCCAAGAACTACGGCGGCGGCGGTTATAAAGGCCCGCAGAGCTTCCGCAGTGCCCTTCGGAACAGCTACAACACCGCTGCGGCGCAGATTCTGATGACCTACGTCGGCGTTTCCCGCTCGGTCGAATATCTGCACCTGATGGGCATTCCGGATAAGAACATCAACGCTGACCCCTTCGGTCTGGCTCTCGGTTCCTCCGGCATCACGCCCGTGCAGATGGCTGTCGCCTTCGGAACCATCGCCAACAAGGGCGTCTATCAGCAGCCGCTGTCCTTCTCCCGTATTCTGGACAGCAGCGGCAATGTCGTCGTCGATATGCACCACCAGCAGGATCGCCATCAGGTTTTCAAGCCCTCGACCGCGTATCTCGTCGTGGATATGCTCAAGGAAGCCGTTCAGAGCGGCACCGGCACCAAGGCGAAGATATCCTCTCAGGTCGTCGCCGGAAAGACCGGCACGAACTCGGACAGCAAGGGTGTGTTCTTTGCCGGCATGACGGGCTGGTATTCCGCCTCCGTCTGGATTGGTCATGACAATTACAAGGCTCTATCCTCCAAGGCGACCGGCGGCAATTCTGCCGCCCCGCTGTGGCAATCCTTCATGGCGAAAATCCACAAGGCGAAAAACCTCGATTCGCGCGAAATTATCGACGGCGCACCTTCGGATTATAACCTCGTCCGCGTAACGACCTGCGGCGTCAGCGGTCAGCTGGCGACGGATGCCTGCTATAACGACGTCAACGGCTATAAGACCATCACGGATTACTGGGATGCAGACAGCGTTCCGACCGCCTATTGCAGCATGCACAAATCGGTTTCCATCTGTACGGAATCCGGTCTGTTGGCGACGGATTACTGCCCGTCCTATTCGGTCGAAACGCGCGGCATCGTGCTGATTCCGAAGGGACATCCGCTCTACGATTACATCGACACCTACGGCGATACCATCCGCAAATATCTGGGCGAGTTTGCCACGCTGCAAAGCACGTCCGATATCGCGAACCACATCTGCCAGATTCACGACGCCTACACCGCGACGCAGGAGCCTTCCGAATTGGAGAATATCGTAACGGAAGCCAGCAATCTGGTCTATCAGGCGTATCAGCTCGTCGGCTCGTCGCCGGATCTCTCCAACGACACACGCAGGCAGATTAACACCGCCATCAGTGCCGTACAGACGCTGCTCTCCCTCTCGCCAATCGACTATACGTCGCTGCAAGGTGCAGTCAGCAACCTGTACAGCCAGCTTCAGGCGGCAGGACTGATGTAATCCCCAATCCGCACACATTCCTTGATATAAGTTGAAACAGGGCTGCCTTCCCGCTCGGGAAAGACAGCCCTGTTGTAGTATGCTATTCCTTTTCTTCCTCAAACGCCCGCTCATGCCGCTTAAAGAAGTCATAGTATGCCCTGACGTTTGGCAGTTCCGTCCATCGCCGGACATCCACCGGATCGCTGTCCAAATCATAGATCTTTGCCCCACGCATGCTCAGCACGAACGGTGAGTGCGTCGATATGATAAACTGACAGCCGAAAAAACGCGCCGCATCCTCAATATACTGAGCAAGCTCCATCTGCCGCGCCGGAGACAGACTGTTCTCCGGTTCATCAAGCAGATACACCGCGTTTTCTTCGATTCGATCCGTAAACATCTTGAACGCATTTTCCCCATTGGAATAGGTGCGCACGTTCATGCCCAGCTCTTCCCGCGTATAGCGGGACTGCGTTTTATGCCGTGCGCTGTTGACGCGGCGAAGCTGTTCATAATCCGCCATCGAGGACAGCTGAAAGTGTGACCGCTTGTTTTCCAGATATTCGTTGAATATCTCCTCGCGCTTGTTATCCATGCCATCGTTCATCGCACGAATATCGAGCATCGTATCGAACACATCATCGCTGGCAATCAGCCGACTCCCCTTGGGAATCTCCCCGCAAACCTCCATGCGGCACAAGCTCAGATAATCCTCAAAAAAACTCGTCCTGTTGAAAGCCGCATCGCAGGGTATCCC
>URJN01000126.1 GCA_900548125.1 uncultured Eubacteriales bacterium | reverse complement strand
ACACCGCGCAGACCGCGGCCGACGCACTGCCGTACGGGACCTACGACGTGCGGGAGAGCATTCTTTGAGATTCTGGCAGATTGGTTTTGTTATTTTGATTGTCTGCTTGACGGGGAGCAACTCACACTTTTTATATGCTTCAGTTTAGTCCCTTGTCCTCGTGATTTTCGCGCCAAGGCTGTTGAGCTTTTCTTCCAGATGCTCATAGCCGCGGTCGATAAAATGCGTATTATAGATTTCCGTTGTACCCTGCGCCATCAGTCCGGCGATGACCAACGCCGCACCTGCGCGCAGGTCTGTCGCCTCGACCGCCGCGCCATGCAGCTGAGGAACGCCCTCGATGACCGCCGTTTGCTCATAAATGCGCACACGCGCACCCATGCGCTCCATCTCGGCGAGGTGGCGGAAACGCGATTCAAAAATATTCTCCACAACGGTGGATGTGCCGACTGCCGTGCAGAGCAGCGCGCTCATCGGCTGCTGCAAGTCGGTCGGGAAGCCCGGATAGACCTGCGTTTTAAACGTAACGGCTCGGTGATCGCCGATTGAGCGGACGCGGATGGCATCGTCGCGCTCCTCTACGCGCGCGCCCATCTCCAGCAGCTTGGCGGTCAGAGCCTCCATATGCGTCGGAATACAGCCGCAGATGGTCACGTCGCCATGCGTTGCGGCAGCGGCAATCATCAGCGTTCCGGTTTCAATCTGATCCGGAATGACGGCATAGGGACGGCGGCTTTGCAGCTTCTCTACGCCGCGAATCCGGATGACATCCGTGCCCGCGCCCTTCACACGGCAACCCATGGAGTTCAGAAAGTTCGCCAAATCGACGATATGCGGTTCCTTTGCGGCGTTGTAAATGGTAGTCGTTCCCTGCGCACGGGATGCGGCAAGCATGACGTTGATGGTTCCGCCAACGGTGACCATATCCATGAATACATCCGCGCCGACAAGCCCATCCGTTTCCGCAACGACCAGACCGCGCGCCGTTTCAACCCTTGCGCCGAGCGCACGCATGCCCTTGATATGCTGGTCAATCGGGCGGCGTCCGATATCGCATCCGCCGGGAAGCGGAACCTGCGCGCGTCCGAAGCGGGCAAGCAGCGCACCGATATAATACGAGGACGCGCGCATGCGGCGGCAAAGCTCAAGCGGAACATCTGTCCGGTTGATGGTGCTGGAATCGACCTCCATCACGCCGGCATCCGGATCCCAATCGACCTTCGCACCCAGATGACGCAGGGTTTCAACTGAAACGGTGACATCCTCGATATTCGGCAGATTCTCAATCACGCAGGGCGTCTGGCTGAGGATGGAGGCGGAAATAACCGCGACCGAGGTATTCTTGCCGCCGCTGACGCGGACAGTGCCCTCCAATCGCTGCCCACCGGTGATGAGCATTCTTTCTTCTGCCATACTATTCCTCCTTGATGATGCCGGTCGCCCGAAGTTCATATGCTTTAACCACTATATTATACACGCATAGCGGCACTTTGGCAAGGGCAGGCAGAGCCGGTCTAAAAACGCTGTGGCTGACAGCTTTTTCCGCCGTGCAATTCCGCATGCTGCAAAAAAACGCTCCTCGTCGGGATAAAAATGGAAGTCTGGTGCGTTTCTATGGTATAATCGGAGGGAAAGCGACTTTCCCGCCGAGGTTTCTGCCCGGCGGATAGCAAGGAGGCTGTTCACGGGTGACCCAGGCTTGGTATCAGGTAGCATCCATGGGTTTCGGCTATCTCAGCGCGGCAATCATCGCACTGATTGTGCTGCTGGCTCTGAGAAAATACATGTGTGACCGCGCGCTGTGGCGGCGCGTCAAAAAAAATCTGCCGCAGGCAGGCGCGGCAGGCACGTTCCGCGTGCTGTCGGCGGGTTCCAGACGGCTTCCCGCCGGAGAGGAGCTTCGGATTCCGTTTGAGGGCACGCTGGGCGCGGCGATGAGCTGCGATGTCTGTATTCCTTATAAAAAGGTGCATATGCGTTCCGCGTTTTTCTGGATGGAGGGCGAGGAGCTGCACATGGTTCCGCTGCATAAAGACGGCTTTCAGGTGGACGATACGCCGGTTGAGCCGGGCGACGAAGCCGTGATGAGCGACGGCACGATTCTCAAGGTCGGCGAACTGAAGCTCGTTCTGCGGCTGTATGACCGAAGCGGCGCGCTGATTGTGGATGAGCCTTACGTTACCCGCGCTCGCCGCAGCAAAGCGGAGCAGGGCAGGGGCGACGGCTTAGGCGCACCCGGACGCGGCGAGATTCGTCGGGAAAAGAAGCGTCTTGCCAAGCAGAAAAACAATACGGAAGAGAACATGAAAAAGACGCGGAGGTGAAGGCATGGCGCGGACAACGGAGGAAAAAGCGAAGCGGGCGCGCGACGGCGCGGAGGACGCAGTCTATAAGCCCGTGCGGGGCACAAAGAAACCCATTCGCACGGATGCAATGAAATCCGAAAGCCCGCCAAAGCCCGCCGTAAAAAAGACGGCTAAAAAAGAAAAAAATCCGGCGGACAAGCCTGCGGAGCGCAGAACGCCGCGGAAATACGAACCCCTTCCGAAAGAAGATACGCCTCGGCAGCGGCGGCAGAAGCGGGAAAAAGAGCATGTCGCGGCAATCGCCAAGGACAGGCGGCGCGCCCTCAGCCGCGCGGGCGACGCAAGGGTGACCCTGATTGCGCTGCTGACCGCGGCATTTGAAATTCTGGGGCTGCTGCTCTGTACATTCAGGGCAGAGGGCGCAGTAGACGCGCAGGCGATGAAAATCTGCCTGCTGGTCGCGCCGCTGGGTTTGCTGACGACGCTCGCCCTGCCGCGGCTGCTTCCCATCGACTCGCTGGTCATGGCTCTGACGAATTTTCTTTGCGGCGTAGGCATTGTGGTGCTGTATACCGTATCGCCGGCAAGGGGAGCCAAGCAAGCCGTTTTCTACGCCGCAGGGCTGGCGGTCATGCTCATCATGAGCGAATTGGTCTATCATATGCGGCATTTCCGCGGGCTGACGATGCTGGGTATGGTGCTGGGCATCATTGCGCTCGTTTTGCCGCTGGCATTCGGCGAATGGAACAACGGCGCAAAAAACTGGGTGGATATTCCGTTCGTCGGTTCGTTTCAGCCCAGCGAAATCGTCAAGCTCTCCGTCGTACTGGTGCTGGCGTATTTTTTCAGCACGCACAGAACGGTATGGCAGATGATGCCCGCGTTTCTCTTTGCGGCGGCGTGTCTGGTTTTGCTGATGCTCCAGCGCGACCTCGGCACCGCGCTCATCTATTACCTGACGACGCTGGTGCTGTTCTACGCCGCCTGCGGCAATGTGCCGCTGACGGTCATCGGCATGGGCGGCGGTGTGGGTGCCGCCGTGCTGGGCTACCAGATGTTTGCGCATGTCAAGGTGCGCGTGGCAATGTGGCGCAACCCATGGAGCGACCCGACCGACAAGGGCTATCAGATCATTCAGGCGCTGTTTGCCATCGGCTCAGGCGGTCTGTTCGGCGTCGGACTGGGGCAGGGTACGCCGGAAAAGATTCCCGCGTATTACAACGACTTCATCTTCGCCGTCGTCTGCGAACAGCTGGGGCAGGTGTTCGGCATGCTGCTGCTTGCGGTGTATGTCCTGCTGATTCTGCGCGGGGTGACGGTGGTTTCCCGCGCACGGCGTTCCTTTGAGATGCTGCTGGGATACGGCGTATTGACCATGCTGAGCATACAGACGTTCATGATTGTCGCGGGCGTCATCAAGATGATTCCGCTGACAGGCGTTACGATGCCGTTTCTCAGCTACGGCGGCTCGTCGCTGCTCTCCTGCATGGCAATGATCGGCGTTCTGCACGGGGCAAGCGCACGGGCGCAGGAGAATCTGGAGGAGGACATCCTCTGCGTAAAGGCATAATTTCGATTTCCGGCAGGAAGATGAAGCTCCTGCGTTTTGCCGAAAGGAGGCGATTCTATCAAGGTCATTAAGCGGCGAATGCGCCTGCTGACGCTGCTGCTCATTTTGATGTTCGCGCTGGTCGCGGCGTATTTCTGCTACTCTGTGTACTTCTACGGCGGGAGATGGATTGCCAACCCCTATAACCCCCGCATCAGCAGCCAGAAGCAGCATGTCGTCATGGGCACGCTGACCGACCGCGACGGAACCGTTCTCGCCTATACCGACGAAAGCGGCACGCGGCGTTACAATTCAAACGCCGCGACGCGCAAGGCTGTCAGCCAAGTCGTCGGCGACAGCAGCGGCAAGGTATCCACCGGCGCGGATACGTTCCACGCGCAATATCTGCTCGGCTTCCGTTCGAGCATCTTCGAGCGGCTTGCCGATGCCTTTACCGGCACGACACAGCGCGGAGATGATGTGGAATTGACCATCTCCGAGCGGCTCTCGCGCTATATCAGCGAACAGTTTCCTCGCGATAAGCGCGGCGCGGTCGTCGTGCTGAATTACAAGACCAACGAAATTCTGGCACTCGTGTCCATGCCGCAGTTCGACCCGACGGACATGGATTCGGCACTGGCGGATGAAGCCGCGGGCGCACTGGTCAACCGCGCAACGCAGGGGCTTTATCCGCCCGGCTCGACATTCAAAATCGTGACCATGGCGTCCGCGCTGGAAAACCTGCCGGATTTGAACGACTTCGCCTTTGACTGCACGGGCTATTATCCGGTCGGCAGCTATTCCGTAACGGATGGAAGCGCACATGGCGTGCAGAGCCTGTCCGATGCGTTCGCGCACTCGTGCAACACAACCTTTGCCGCGCTGTCGCAGGATTTGGGCTATGAAATGCTCGGCAAAACGGCGGATGAGATGGGCTTCAACAAGAATTTCATGTTCAGCGACCTGATTGTCTACAATTCCAGCTATCCCATCGACGACCTGAGCGCGGAGGATTTGGCTTGGTCGGCAATCGGTCAGGGGCGCGTTCTGGCGACGCCGCTGCATATGGCACTGATTGCCTCCGTCGTTGCAAACGGAGGCGTGATGAATGAGCCGCAGCTGGTCAAGTCCGTGACGACGGCGCAGGGCGGAAACCGTGCGCTGCTCAGCCACGCGAGCAGCAAGCGCGTCATCAGCGCAGGCGTCGCCGCAAGGCTGGAAAGCGAAATGATCCGCGCCGTCAAATCCGGAACAGGCAGACGCGCCGCGCTGGATAACGGCTATGTCGTCGCGGGCAAGACGGGTTCGGCAGAGGCGAGCAACGACAAGAGCGTCGGCGCACACGCCTGGTTCGTCGGCTATGTCGCCAACGACAACGCACCGTACGCCATTTGTGTACTGGTTGAAAACGGCGGAAGCGGCGGCTCGGTCGCCGCACCGCTTGCACGAAAGACACTTCAAAAAGCCATCAATCTGGGACTGTAATAGCAAGGAGGGTTTTTTCCAATGCGCAAAGGACTTTGTATGCTGATGACGCTGATGTGCCTGCTGGTTTTCTCCTGTTCGGCTCTGGCGGCAGGCACGACCGTAACCACGTTCACCCCGTTTGCCGATATGGATTTCGCCGCGCAGGGATATATGGATATCGTCACCGCGTGGGAAGAAGAAACCGGCAACATCGTCGAGGATTACTCCGGCTTGCAGGACGACCTGTTCCTTCAGCAGATGACGGACATGGTTTCCGGCGGAACTGCGGATATCGTGGTCGTGCCCGTGGGCAGCGGCTTGACGGGCAAGCAGCTGGTCAGCGTAGACGAACTGCTCACCGCCGCGCCGGACTGCGGCGCCCGCAAGATGACCGCCATGGCGGAAAGCGACGGCAGCATTCTGCTGACGCCCGTTCGCCTGAACTGGGAAGCCCTGTACGTCAACACGGACGTGCTGGAGCAAAACGGTCTGTCCGTGCCGACGAATTACGAGGAACTGGTGACGGTCTGCGCGGTGCTTGCGCAGAAGGGCGTGACGCCCATCGCCAACGCGCTTTGCGAATGGTCGGAAATTGCGCTGGACTGCGCCGCGATGATTGGCGCGCCGGAGAATCAGTACGGTCAGCAGCCCTCTCTGGACGGCGCAAAGAGCGTACTGACGGCGCTGACGAAGGTTGGCGCGTTCGGCGTCGATCCGTGGAACCTGACCGACGAGGACGCGAAGAACACATTCCTCGAAGGCGTCGCGGCGATGCGCTTTGACGGAAGCGATTTGGCAGAGCTGATTGGCGAAGCGCGTCAGGAGAACGTCGCCGTCGTATCGCTGAGCGGCATGGACGGACAGCCACGCACCAGGCTGGTCGGCACGCCGAGCTACGGTCTGGCGATCACCCGCGCCTGCTGGCAGGACAGCACGCGCCGCGAAGCGGCTCTCTCTCTGGTTACGCGCCTGCTGACCGGAAACGGCGCGGCGGCTTTGGCGTCGCCCGCGTCCACGACAAAGCTGGGGCAGAGCATTGCGCAAATGACCGCATCCGCATCGGATTGCGCAGGGCTGCTCTACGACCTGAATCCCGACAGCTTTGACAGCTGGACGGAAAGCGTAATTGCCTCGCTGATGGCGATGTGATGGTCTTAAAATCTTTAAGCAAAACAAAGAACGTGATGCCGAAAAAACTGCGGCATCACGTTCTTTATATCGGGGAAAAATAATTGTCACACTGCATTTACAAACATGCTTTTTG
>URJN01000125.1 GCA_900548125.1 uncultured Eubacteriales bacterium | reverse complement strand
GAGCCTTGCGCATCTTTGCCGTAAGCAAAAAGGAGCTGTCAGGCTAAATATGATATGCTCCCTATAGAGTAGACACTCGAAACAATAAAAAATCGAGTCTACTCTATAGGGAGCATTTTATGTATAGAAGATTGAACCGGAAAAGAAAATAGAAGCGGTAGAAGACTGCTATAACCACTTGCGCCGCCAGCATCGGCTGGATTGCTTATCTCCAGCAGCTTATCGAATCTTAATGCAGGCTGCATAAAGAAAACCAGAATCCCATTCTTTGAGATTCTGGCAGATTGATTTTATTATTTTGATTGTCTGCTTGACAGGGAGCAGTTCACTTTTTACGCTGCTTAAATTCCCTTAAAGCTGAATGTGAAGCTCATATGTTTGCTCGCATCGAGCAGGTATTCCTCGTGCGTTTTCGCGCCCCAGCTGTCGTCGCCCGCGATACCCATCTGCTGCATGTTCGCACGGATCACCGTGTAATGAACCGGCGGCAGCTCGTAATCGTGCATGGCGTTTTCCAGCTCATGCGGCGTATACGGCAGAGCGGAGAACTCCATGCCGTCGCCCGCAAAGCGCAGACCGCGTCCGCGATAGTCCGTCACCTCTGCCCAGCGCACGCCCGTGCGGTTGCCGCATTCCTGCGGAACCAGATACTTGGACATATTCTCGCGGGTCGTCGTTTTGTAGATGCCCAGACGTGCGCCTTCGCGGCGGTCCACATAGTTTTCATTCGGGCCGTAGCCATAGAAGCGAATCTGATCGTAATCCGCATCCATCTTGAGCATCACGCCGAATTCCGGCATATCGCCCAGCTCGGCGACCGGATCATAATCAAGACGCACATCCACCTGTCCGCAGGGATGCACGGTATACGTCAGCTCGCACTGCGCATCCGGCTTTGTGCCCAGTCCGTAGGTGTAGCTGATGGTCACGGAGCCGTCCGGATTTTCCGTCGCGACAGGATGCGCGTTCTTCTTCGCCAGCTCCTCGGTCGCGTTCGTCGCCGCATACATGGACGCAATCTTCCACTGCGCATATCTCAGCGGCATATTGCTTCCGCAGTCGTTATCGTTCGGCGCACGCCAGAAATTCGGCTTCGGAATGGACTTGAGCATTTCCTTGCCGCCCCAGCGGTAGCTCGTCAAGCCGCCCTTGAGGTTTCCGAAAAGCACGCTGAAATGCTCGCCGAGCACGCCCGTGTTGAAATCGCCGCGGACAATGCGCAGCGGCGCATAACGCTCGAACTTTTCTTCTTCCTCAACCTTGTAAACGCCCTGCGCGAACGCCACTTCATATCCGCGCGGCGCCCACGGCGTATCCTCCTTCTGGCAGAAGGACAGCGTCACGGCGTATTCACCGCCGCGCGCCTGATGCGCAAACGGCAGGTCGTATTCGCGGCTTTCCATCGGCGGCACATCGGTCTCCAGCGGCGCGGAAGCGATTTTCTCGCCGTTGCGCTGAAGCGTCACGACGCAGTCAAACGCATTCGTATTGGTGAACATCGAACGGTTGGTGATCACCGCCTTCGTATCGGTCACCTTGGCGATGATGTTCTGATAATTGTATTTGACCTCCTGCATCTTCGGGCTTTCCTCGCCGTCGCCGTAGGCGATGCCGTTGCCGCAGAAGTTGTAGTCGCAGGGACGGTCATCGAAGTCTCCGCCGTAGGCATAGGTCGTATTGCCGTAACGGTCCTTCGTGCGGATGGACTGGTCGATGTAGTCCCAGATGAATCCGCCCTGATAGAGCGGCTCCTCGTAAGCATATTCGGTATACCAGTGCATCGCGCCGTTCGAGTTGCCCATTGCGTGCGTGTATTCACAGAGGATGAACGGACGCTCGCGATGCTCGGCAAGATATTCCTTGATTTTCGCGACCGGCGTGTACATCTGGCTTTCCATATCGGTCGTGTCGTTGTGGCGGCGGTCATGCGCAACGCCCTCGTAATGAACCAGGCGCGTATCGTCCAGCTGGCGGAACTTCCGGCTCATCTCATAGATGACGTCGCCGCCGAAGGACTCGTTGCCGCAGCTCCAGATGAGAACGCTGGCGTGGTTCTTGTCGCGCTGATAGGTGGAATTCACGCGATCCAGCAGCATCGGCATCCACTCCATGCGGTTGCCCGGCAGCGCGTACTCAATCGGCTTTCCGCCGCGCGCAATCTCGTCCCAAACGCCGTGCGTTTCCATGTTGTTTTCGTCGATGACATAAAGACCCAGCTCATCGCAAATCGCATAGAGCGCGCTGCTGTTGGGATAGTGAGAGGTGCGAACGGCATTGATGTTGTTGCGCTTCATGGTCAGCAGGTCGCGGCGAATCTTATCCTCCGAAATGGCTCGACCGCTTTCGGCGCAGAAATCGTGGCGGTTCGTGCCCTTGAACACGATGCGCTTGCCGTTGAGGTACATGATGGCGTCCTTCAGCTCGAACCTGCGGAAGCCGACGCGCTGACGAATGACCTCCAGCACCTCGCCGCTGCCGTCCTCGACCGTGAGCAGCAGGTCATAGAGATTCGGTGCTTCGCTGCTCCACAGGCGCGGGGCTTTGATCGGCATCTGAACGTCAAGCTCGCTCTGCGCCACACGCTCTGCCGCGGCAATGACCTCGCCGCAGTCAAGCAGCTCCATCTTCACGCGGCATGCACCGGCAGCCTCATCCAGCTCCATCTTCATCGCCAGATCGAGCGTCGCATCCGTATAGCTGTCATCCAGCAGCGTCTTGACGCGGATATCCGCGATATGTGCCTTGGGGATGGCGTACAGATAGACGTCGCGGAAAATGCCGGAGAAGCGCATGAAGTCCTGATCCTCCAGCCAGCTTCCCGCGCTCCAACGCTCAACGCGGCAGGCGAGCTTATTCTCGCCTTCAACCAGGTACTGCGTCAGCTCAAAGTCGCTGGGCGTGAAGGAATCCGACGAGAAGCCGACATAGTGTCCGTTCAGCCAGACGGCGATGCAGCTCTCCGCGCCCTGGAAGGAGATGAAGAGGCGCTTGCCGATCATCTTTTCCGGCACAAAGAACGTCTTGATATAGCTGGCGACAGGGTTATATTCCTGCGGAATTTCACCGATCTCTACATGCTGGAATCCGTCCCACGGATACTGCACGTTGGCATACTGCGGAACGCCGTATCCCTCCATCTGGATATGCGCCGGAACGCGGATATCCGCCCAACCGCGGCTGTCAAAATCCGCCGCCTCAAAGCCTGCAACCACCTGACCTGCGTTCAGCGCATGATGGAATTTCCAAAGTCCATTGAGCGAATAGCGCAGGCTGGTTTCACCACGGGAAAGCTCCTCCATGTCGGCGTAAGCCACATGATCGGAATGTGCCGCGACCCTGTTCTCTTCAAAGAACATGGGATCTTTGAGTTTGCTCACGTCAAAGTTCATATGCTTTTTTCCTTTCGATTCAAAAAGAGGGGCTGACAGGCTGAATGTTCAGCGGTGCAGCCCCTCTGATTGGGCTCATTGTACCATCATTTGACTGCACCCGCAACCGCGTTTGTGAAACTCTTTTGCAAGCAGAAGAAGATGATAACCGTCGGCAGCGAGCAGATTGTAACCGCCGCCATGACCACACCGTAGTCGATAACATAGCCGCCCATCGTGTTGGCAACCAGCATCGGCATGGTGATCGCTTCGTTGGTCTGCATGATGACCTTGGGCCAGAGATACGCATTCCATGCGTTCATGAACGTGATGGTCGCGGCAGATGCGTAAGTCGGCTTCATCATCGGGATGAACATCCGAATGAAAATCTGGAATTCGTTCAAGCCGTCGATGCGCGCCGCCTCAAGCGTATCCCTCGGGAAGCTGCGCGCACTGTTTCTGAAGTACATAATCAAAAACGGCGTCGCGATGCTCGGCATAATGAAGCCTGCCCACGAGTTGATGAGCTTCGCCTTCGTGAACATCTGGAACAGCGGAACGAGAACCGCCACGAACGGCACCATCATCGCCAGCATCAGAATCGCCATGACGGTATCCTTCGCCTTGTCGTGATAGATTTCAAAGCCGTAGCCCGCGATCGAGCTGACCGCCAACGCGAGAACCGTTTGCAGGATAGTCGTTGCAAACGAGTTCTTCAGCGCACGCATGACGTTATGCTGCTCGAACAGGTGCTGCAAATTCTCAAACAGATGCGTGCTGGGGAGCATCCAGCCGCCCAGAATCTGCTGGGTGTTGTTAAACGCGGAGATAAAGCTCCAGTACAGCGGAAATACGGAAATCAGCGACGCGGCAATCAGGAAGATATACATCACCGCGCGCGAAGCGTTCTTGCGAACCGCACCCTCTCTCCTCATCGCTTATCACCCACTTTCATCTGGATGGCAGCCAGTACCGCGACCATGACCAAAATGACAAAGGACATCGCAGCGGCATAGCCGAAATTCGGGTTCTTGGTGAACATGGTGTTGTAGATATAATGCGACATGGTGATGGTCATGTTGCCCGGGCCGCCGCGCGTCAGGTTGACGGATTCGTCGAAGAGCTGAAGCGTGCCGTTGGTGGACATAATCGCCGTAACCAGAATGATCGGGCGCAGCAGCGGAATGGTGATGCGCATGAGCTGCTGAACCGAATTCGCGCCGTCGATTCGCGCCGCCTCGTAAATCGAGTAATCAATGCTCTGCATGGCGGAGAGGTAAAAGACCATGTTATAGCCTGTCCAGCGCCAGACCAGACCGATGATGATGACCGCCTTGGCATAGACCGGATCGTTGAGCCAGTTGATTGCCTCGGAAATCAAACCAAACTTGAGCAGGATGTTGTTGACCATGCCGTCGTAGGTGAACAGCGTGCGGAAAATCATCGAGTATGCAACCAGACCCGTTGCGCACGGCAGGAAGATGCATGTTCTGAACAGACCGCGGAATTTGAGATCCCTGTTGTTGAGCAGGGACGCAAAAATCACAGCCAGAATCAGCATGATCGGCACCTGAATAATCAGATACGTCAGCGTATTGGTCACGGACTGGATAAACACCTTGTCCTTGAGCATGAACTGGTAGTTTCTCCAGAGCGGCTCAGACCAGACCAACGCCGTCGGTTTGCCGCGCTTGAAGGACGTCAGCAGAGCGCTGAACATCGGATAAAAGCTCATGATGAAAATCAGCAGCGTCGCAGGCATCAAAAACGCCCAACCCGCCAGACTTTGCTTCTGGTGCATGGACAGACGCCTTTTCTTTTTCGGCGCGGATGCGGTGTTGGTCATGATAAGCCACCTCTCTTTGATTAACCCCTTATGGGAAGAACTGCCGCCCCGGAATACCCAGAGCGGCAGTCGATCTCAAGAAACTTCCTTCAGAATCAGAAGCCCATGGTGAAGTTCACCGTATCTTCCGCAGTTGCCAGCTCGGTATCCACGTCGCCGCCCTGGAGAATGATGTTGGTGATCGCCGTGCCCAGCGCTTCACGAGCATCGTAGTAGTACGGGCCGGTGATGTTGGACGGAGTCTGCGCGCCGAATTCAACGATCTCAGCGAAAATCGGTTCGCCGTTGAAGAACTCGGAGCCCGCAGTGTAGTTGGAGCCTTCCTTTGCCGGGGTATAAGTCGCGATAGCGGAGGTAGCCGGCAGAATCTCGTTGTAGAAATCAACGTTGCGGTACATCTGCATGAAATCAAGCGCAAGGTCGAGATCCTTGTCGTTGATGATCGCCCAGCTGGAGCCGCCGTTGCTGGAGTAATTGGTCGCGCCTTCAGCCTTAACGAGCTTGGGCAGGTTGGTCATCGCCCACAGACCCTTCTGGGTATCCAGGCTCATGATGGTAGAGAGAATCCAGCAGCCCTGGATGGTGCCGACGACAGTCTGGTTGGAGAGCGTGCCGATGTACTCATCCCAGGTATTGACTTCGATGAAGATGCCTTCCTTAACCATGGTGGCGTAGAAGTCGATGACTTCCTTCAGCTGCTCGTTGTCCTTCAGGTTGACGGAGCCATCCTCGTTGAACATGGACGCGCCGCAGCTCTGGAGCATGATGAGAACGGTATCCACCGCGCCCGCCTGACCGGAGAGCATCGGACGGCCGGTCTTCGCCTTCACGTCGCGGCCGATCTCGATGAAGCGTTCCCAAGTGATGTCCTTCAGGTCGTCGGCGGTGTAGCCGGCAGCCTCGAGGTAATCCGTGCGGTAAGCGGCGACGGCGGTGCCGGCGTCGAACGGGATGCCGTGGTTCTTGCCGTCCACGATGGAGTACGCGAGCTTGCCCTGAGCAAAGCCTTCGTAGTCGTACTTGCCGGTCAGGTCGGCGTAAACTTCCGGATAGTTGGTAACGAATTTCTGGAAGGAGTTATCCTGAACGAGCAGGATGTCCGGCAGGGTGCTGGTATCGCCGTTGGAAGCGATAACCGCAGTCTCGACATCTTCAGAGAGCTTTTCCTGAATGTCGATCTCTACGTCAGGATGATCCTTCTGATACATTTCCTTCGCGATCTGCATCGCCTTGATGTTGAAGGTCGGGTCCCACGTCCAGATCGTGATCTTTCCATCCGCTTCTGCCAGAGCGCCCAGCGCGCTGATCGTCATGGCAAACGCCAGCATCAGGGTCATGAACTTTTTCATAAAAATCAAGTCCTCCTCTTTCTCGGTCG
>URJN01000124.1 GCA_900548125.1 uncultured Eubacteriales bacterium | reverse complement strand
CCCCATGCCCTTGATTCATGCTTTAAAGGTACACCCCGATGCCTTACACAACGCTCTGCAAGCCCAGCGTCTTTTCAATCAGCAGCATCACGCCCAGCGTCGTGACCATCATAATCGTCGCCAACGCCGCAATCGTCGGATCAAAATGATACTCGACATAGCTCATAATCTCAATCGGCAGCATGTTGACGCCCGGACCGGTCAGGAAAGCGGAAAGCGATACGTTGTTGAACGAATTGATAATCGCCATGATGCAGGCGGAAGCAATGCCGGATTTGATGTTCGGCAATACGATGCTGAAGAACGTGTACTGCCGCGTCGCGCCCAGACTGCATGCCGCTTCTTCGATTGCGAAATCAAAATTCGCAAGGCTCGATGTCACGACGCGCATGATATACGGAATCGACAGCAGCGTATGACCAATCAGCAAACTGGGGATAACCGGCAGTTTATATTGATTGACCACATAGCGCAGCATCACGAAGCCCAGCACGATGCACGGAATCAGCACCGGCGAAAGGAAAACGGTCTTGATGATATCCTTGCCCTTAAAATCATACCGATTCAGCGCATAAGCTGCCGGCAGACCCAGAGCCAGCGCGATGGCGGTTCCGCCCAGCGCAATCAAAACGCTGAGCTTCGCCGCACTGGCAAATGCGCTCATCGCGAATACCTGCTGATACCATTTAAGCGTGAATCCTTCGCCCGGGAATTTCAGATAATTCGTGTCGCTGAAGGACGCCGCCATGATGACCAGAAGCGGGCCAATCAGAAACAGATAGACCAGCGCAGTCACAAGAAGCAGCAGTTTGTTCTTTTTCATGGTTTGTCCTCCTCTGAGCGATTGTAAAAAATCTATGCTCTCTCAGCCGCCCCTTGCGCGGCGGCTTTTTCCGAGAGGCTGTCAGATGCCGGAGATGACCCTTACTTCACGGAGAAGATGGCGTTCCAGCTGTTGATCCAGTTCGCCTGATGCTCGGCAATCAGGCTCCAATCCGGCAGAACCAGCTTGGCGACCTCGTCCGCACCGTAGACGAAGCTGCCGACCTGATCCTCGGTCAGCACAACATCCATGCGAACCGGCGCATCCACGCCGTCCAGCGCATTCGCATTCTGCACCTCATAGCTGAGGTAGAAATTGATGAACGCCTCGGCAAG
The DNA here is from genome assembly GCA_900548125.1 of uncultured Eubacteriales bacterium. Classification (GTDB taxonomy): domain Bacteria; phylum Bacillota; class Clostridia; order Christensenellales; family Aristaeellaceae; genus Ventricola. Next base: position 5,445 of record URJN01000124.1, on the reverse strand, counting down.
CTCCTTGTTCTTGCTGCCCTTGATGATGTTAATCATGTTGTAGCCAGAGAAGGAGCCTTCGGTCGGATCGACCCAAACATAATCCGGATTCGCGTTCTTAGCGGTGGTGTAGCTGTAATCCAGCAGCACGGCAACGCTGATTTCGCCCTGATTGAGCATGGTGATGGTGTCGTTCGCGCTGGTCCAGGTCTTTTTGACATTCGGCTTCAGCTCGGACAGCTTGGCGAAAATCGCCTCGTCATCCTTGCCCGGCTCCAGACCAAAGGCAGCGGCAGTCGCGTAGTAGAACAGCGGGCCGGAGGTGGTGGTCATATCCGGAATCGCAACGCTGTCCGCCAGCTCCGGATTCCACAGATCCGCCCAGCTCTTGATTTCGACATCGCAGTATGCGGCGTCATACACAATGCCCAGACGGTTCATCGTGTACGCCGGGCCATAGCCCTCTCCCATCGGCGCACGCGCGCACTCATAGATTTCAGACAGGTTGCTGATGGAGCTGTTGTCAAACGTATCAATAACGCCCGCTTCCATCAGCTGATTGACGAACATATCGCCAATCACAACGACGTCATAGTTTTCCGGAGCTTCGATGATTTTGGTCACGCGCTCGGCATTGCGGCCGCTGTCAATCACGACAGTCGCGCCCGTCTGCTCCATAAACGGCTGATAAATGTTCTTCTGCATCAGTTCGGCGTTGAAGCTGAACGTGCTGACCGTCAGCGTCTGACCTGCGAAAGGCTTCTCCTCCGCAACAGCGCAGAACGTCATGCTCGCAACGACGAGCAGGGTAACAAGCAGGGTGACAAACTTTTTCATGATTCTTCTCCTCCTGTTAGCCGATAAGTTTGATTTTATTTTCCATCAGCGAGAGCGTAACCGCCGCGCCAATCGGGAAAACCTGATTCTGATCGGCGCTGACAATAAATTCGCCGATATCCGTCTTGACATTGAGCTGATTGTGCCTGCCGAGGAACGTGCTGACCAGCACCTCGCCGGGAATGGCATTGACAGCCTTTTCCCCCGCCGGAAGCACGCGGACGTCCTCCGGACGGATGCACGCCTTCAATTTCGTGCCTGCTTTATCTTCCGCAACGGTGATTGCCGCACCGTTTGCCGCGGTCAGAACGCCGTTTTGCGCACGGGTCAAGTCAAAGAAATTCTCAAAACCGACAAACCGCGCGATAAACTCGGTGTTCGGGCTGTTGTAGATGGTGCTGGGCGCATCCATCTGCTCAATTACGCCCTTGTTCATGATGGCAACCTTGTCGCTGATGGCAAAGCATTCTTCCTGATCGTGCGTGACATAAATCGCAGTAAAGCCCAGCTCCTGCTGAATGCGCCGAATCTCCACGCGCATCTTCACGCGGAGCTTAGCGTCCAAATTGGAAAGCGGCTCATCAAAGAGCATCAGGTCGGGCTTGATGACCATCGCGCGGGCAAGCGCCACGCGCTGACGCTGACCGCCGCTCATTTCGCGCGGATAGCGGTTTTCAAAGCCCTCCAAATCGACGAGCCTGAGCATCTCCATGACGTCGCGGCGAATCGTTTCCTTGTCGAGCTTGCGCATCTTCAAGCCGAACGCCACATTGTCAAACACCGTCATATGCGGGAAAAGCGCGTAGCTCTGGAAAACAAAACCGAAGTTGCGCTTGTGCAGCGGCACGTGCGTATAGTCCTTTCCGTCAAAGGTAATCGTACCCCTGTTCGGCTCGGAAAAGCCCGCAATCATGCGCAGGGTCGTCGTCTTACCACATCCGGAGGAGCCAAGCAGACTGACGAATTCGCCGCGCTCCACGCTCAGGTTGAAATCGCGGAGAATGATATTCTGTCCGTAACCGGCCGTAATGTCTTTAAGTTCGAGCAGTGCCATGTCGCTTTCCTCCTTACGCCATCGGGTTAATCTTGCGGCTCAGCGCGTTGAACACGCTGGAAACCACCATCGTCACCACAATCATGACCACAGCGACGACGGAAGCCTGCGCCCAGTCGCGAAGGCTCATCGCATATTGGTAAATCATCGTCGCCAGCACGCGGGTATCCGTGCCGCCCAGCAGCTGCGGCGTCGTATATGCCGTCATGCAGCCGGTAAAGACAAGCACGCTTCCCGTCACCAGACCGGAAATACTGAGCGGGAACACGACATGGATAAACGCGCCGAATCTCGTCGCTCCCAGACTGCCCGCCGCCTCGCTCAAGTCATCCGGAATGTGATCCATGACGCCAATCAGCGAGAGAATCATCAGCGGCAGAAACAGCTGCACAAAGCCGACCGACATCGAGAACTCATTATACAGAAGGCTCTGAGGCTTGGCAAAGATGCCCAGCGAAACGAGCGCGCTGTTGACGATGCCCTTCTTGCCGAGAATGACCATCCAGCTGAATGAACGAATAACCGGACTGGTAAACATCGGGAACACGGCAAACGCCATCATCATTCCCTTATGTCGGGAATGCTTGGCGATATAATACGCCGTCGGAAAGCCGAGCAGCGCACAAATCGCCGTACTCAAAAGGCTCAGGCGCAGGCTGCGCATGAACACCTGCTGAAAATACAAATCCCCAAAGAGCGAAAAGTAGGAAGAAAGCGAAAAGCTCTCATCAGGGAAGAACGATGTCAGGCACAGCGAAAACAGCGGAACCAGCATGAAAAACACAACAAACAGCACGCCGGGCAGCACAAGTACCGCCGCGACCCAGTTCTTTTTACGATTCACCGGAGGTTTCACCCTTTCCGCATCCATAATGTTCGGTAAAATAGCGATTTATTTTAACATGAACCCCGTAAAATGTCAATTCTCTTTCTTATTTTTTGGAAATAAACTTTGTATTCCATGATGTCAAGTTTAAATGTTCGGTTTTTCTGTCTTTTTCCCGAAACGGAATTGCCCCGCCGTGCTTTTTCAAATGATTTCTTTGTATTTTTCCGCGCTCCTCATAAAAGCTCCCATATGCTCAAGCAGCCGCGCTCTTGCTTCCTCCATATCCAGCTGGGTCAGCACGCCGCCGCGCACACGCATCCTTCCGCCAGCCATCACATACCGAACATCCGAGCTGTTCGCGCCGTAGACCAGCGCAGAATACGGATTATACACGGGGAACATGTGCGGCGCATCCGTGCTGACGAGAATCAAATCCGCGCGCATGCCGGGGCGTATCTGTCCGAACTCCTTCTCCGCGCCCAACGCTTCCGCGCCGCCCCGCGTCGCCGCCCTGACAATTTTCCTCGCCGGAAAAATACCGCGGTCATGGTTTGCCGTCTTATGGCAGACCGCAAACAAACGCATCTGGTCGAACATGCTCAGCGTGTTGCCGGAGGAAGGCCCGTCCGTACCGAGTCCATAGCGAACGCCCGCCTTTGCCAACGCTGCAATCGGCGCGACGCCCTTTGCCGCCTTTGTGTTGCTTCCGATGCAGTGAGCGACAGCCGCGCCGCCTTCCCTCAGCAGCTCGACGTCCCCTTCCGACAGATGGATGCAGTGCGCCGCCAGCAGGCGTGCGTTGAGTGCGCCAATCTTCTTCAAATAGCTTGTCGGCGTTTCCCCTCGGTCGGCGAAAAACTTCATCTCGTAATCCATTTCGCTCGCATGCAGCGTGAAAATCGCCTTCTTTTCCTCCGCCAGCTCGCTTGCCGCCCGTAAAAGCTGCTCATCACAGGTCGTCGTTCCATGCGGCGCGACAATCGGCTTGACAAGCTCCTCGTCTTTCCAGCGTTCAAACATTGCGCGCGCGATGTTGATTCCGCCGCCCGGCACAGGGCTGTCGCAGGTCGGCTGAGAAATCAGCGTTTCGCCGAGATAGCCGCGCATGCCCGTTTCGACACAGGCGCGCGCCACCTCATCCTCGAAATAATACATGTCCACGAACGTCGTCGTACCGGCAAGCAGCATTTCGCCTATGCCGAATACCGCGCCCCGATAGGTCAGCTCGCGCGTCATCGCTTCGTTTTCCAGCGGAAAGAGGAATCGGCGCAGTCTGTCCGGACAGTCATCGCCCATCGTTCGGAAGGGAACCATCGACGCATGGCAGTGCGTATTCACGAATCCGGGGAGCAAAATACCGCCGTGCGCATCAATGCGTTCATCCGCTTCACCGCCGTATGTGCCCTCGCCGACCTCGGCGATATTCTTTTCCTCCGTCAGCACATAGCCATTGGAAATAAGGCGCATATCGTCGTCCATCGTCAGCACGACGGCGTTTTCAAAAAGTGTTTTCATCATCAATCCTCCCGAAGACCCAGCGCGGCAAAATCTTCATCCGAAAGCGTGGCTCCCTCTGTTTCGACCACCTTTGCGCACACGCGGTTCGCAAGCACCGCCGCGTCCGCAAGCGTCATGCCTCGGCTCAAGCCGAGCATCACCGCGCCCGCATGGGCGTCGCCCGCGCCGATGGTATCCACCACGCTGCTGCTCGGATATCCCGGCACGGTCAGCAGCGTATCCTTGTCAAGCAGCACGCGCGCCCCCAGCGCGCCGACAGTCGCGATAATCGGCGCCTGCGTTCTCTCGTGCAGGGCAAGCAGGGCGTCATCCAGCCCATCCCGACCGGAAAGCGCGCCAGCCTCTGACCCGCTCAGATGCAGAATCGGATGCAGAGCAAAAATTGCGTCGGCGCGCGCCCGATCAATGCCTGCGCCGCGCGGCCCCGGCGCATAAAGCCAAGTCTCTACCGGCGCGTTCTTCATATAATCTACAAGCAGACCGCCGGTCTTTTCCTCGACCTCCAGTCCGCAGACATAGCCGTATTGGAAATGCCCACGCTCACAAAACCGCATCCATTCGGGCGAAAAACTGTATTCCGCGCCATGGATAGACATAAATGTCCGCTCTCCGTTCGCCTCAACCAGACAATAGCAGCAGCCGTTCGCCTCGTTCGGCAGCAAGACCTGTCTTGCAAACGGGAACTTCGCAAGCTGTGCCGCGGCAAATCCGCCAAACACGCCTTGTTCTCCGACCGGCGTAACGAACGTGACCGATGCTCCTGCCCGTCCGAGGATATTGGCGACATTATAAGCGCATCCGCCAATGGCAAAACGCTGGCTGTCCGGATGCAGGTTTTCCTCTGTTCGAGGCAGATGATCGACACGGATAATGACGTCTACGCAGGTTGAACCGATAACGAGCAGATCGTGGTTCATGGGCTTCTCCTCCCTGATTATCATGCTGATTTCAGTATAACTTTCTTTCTTTTTTCCGTCAATCCCCCTTGAAAAGGCTGCGCCACGGAATACGGAGCTTTGCGTTTTTCTATTTTGCTGTATATTTCTCTTCGCGGCGGGCATGATAGAGGCGAGGAGCTGAGGCGCACACCTCAGACCCGATTGTTCTGTCCTTCCGCCGCAGGATTCGCCATCGTCATGATTGCGCATCCGCCCGGAAACAGCAGAGCCGGGCGTGATGCAAAAAACACACCTCCTCTCTTTCATAAGCGGAGGGTCGCATTGTCGGC
>URJN01000123.1 GCA_900548125.1 uncultured Eubacteriales bacterium | reverse complement strand
GGCATGCGTTTTGTAAGGATTATGGATCGGAGTCCTCGGACTTTTTTCCGAATAATCCGCCGGTCAATTCGCTGACATTGCGGGTGAATTTGGTTTTCATCGCCTTGCCGCCGCCGGTCTGCGCCAGCAGGAAGATGATGACGCCCGCGATCACGGAAAGGACGAGAAAGATAACGCCGCCCGATACGCCTTTGCTGCTCTGAACGGCGGTATCTTGACCGGAGCGGCTTTTTTCAGAAGCGGCACTCCCTGTCTGCGGACCGTAAAGCGTGGTGGACACGACCTGTGCCATCATGTCCGTAGAGTTGAGGACGCGCTCCTTGCTGATGGTATGCGTTCCGAATTCCAGCAGGATGGCATGCGGTGCAAGATCCTGATTGTAGTTGCCCTTGCCGATAAAGATATCCTTGACCAACCCGGGATACTGCTTGTCCGCAACGGCTTTCAGCTGTTTGGCGAATTCGCGGTTGACGCTGCTGTTCTGGTTGCTTCGCCCGACGAGCAGGCGCACACGCGAGACTTCTTCGCCGTTGATTGTGCGGGCATATTCGCTCTCATCCGGAATACCGTCGCGATGGATGTCGATGATGGCGTCGGGCTGCTTTTGCAAAAGGCGTTCCGCAGTCTGCCGACTGCGGCGATATGCGCCGGAGTCGTGGGGCAGATGCGTCGATTCGTCGAGAATGACGTCAACGCCCTGCTTTTGAAGCGCGTCGCGGAATTCACGCGCTACATCGTATATGCCGCCCTGCCCGTTGATGCTTTGTGAGCCGTCGGAGGGAACGTAACTCTCGTCGCTGTGGGTGACGTACATGGCGATGAGTTTTTTGTCTGCGTTCGCCTTCGCGCTTGTCTGAGTGATATCATCCGAGGCAAAGACTGCCTGCGCTTCGCCGACATCCAGCCACGATATATCCGGCATGGGTTCCTCGCCGATTCTTTCGGCGACCGCGTTGCCGTTATGGACGGTGGTAATGCGGTAAAGCACGTTATCGCTGGCGATATATTCATCGCCTTCCGAAAGAACTCCGTGTATGGAAAACAGATACGCGCCCGAACCGTCTACGGCAACATGCAGGGCTTCCGCGTCGACCTGGTCATCTGCCGATGCGTTGACGGCGCAGGCGCAATAAAGCGCAAGTGCAAGAAAAAAGGAGAGGAGAAAACGGGTGAACTTGTCCTTCATACACGCTGACCTCCCTGTATGGCGCCGTCCTCATGCGGCGAATCGGCTTTTCCGGTTGTCATGCGTTCGATGATTTCGCCGAACAATTCACACAGCATCACGGCGGTTATGCCGGAAAGCACAACGGCATCCAGCGCGCCCGCACTGCCGAGGTAGAGAACCTGACGGATGCCGCGGGTCCAGTTGACTACGCCTGTTGCGGCGTCGGCAAGCAGAATGCCCAGTATGCCGGCAATGAACGCGCTTCTGCGGGAACGACCGAGCAGCCACGCGAGGATGCCGCCGCATAATCCGTAAAGAATCATGGGGTCAAACGGCATGGTCACGGGGTCGGAAGGGAAGAACAGACTGATGACATAGATGACGGCGGCAGTCAGAACTGAAGCAACCAGTGCCCGCACACGTTCCTTTGCCGTACCTGCGTGAAAAAACAGATAGACGCATACGCCGAACGGCACAAGCGCACCGCCGATGTTCAAAGATACCATGCCGATACGCAAATCGGGCAGCCATCCGCCGATGAAGATGGCGGCGACCAGAACAAGTGCCTGCCTGTCCGTCAGTGCCATACGGTCAAGGACGCGCTGAAGCACGCCAAAGAGAATCAGCAGCGTCAGCACAAGCAGAAAAATCATGCCGATAGACATGGGAAAAACCTCCTTGCCAGATTCATTGCATAATCATTATGGACGAAATAAGCGGATATTATCCTGTTTTGTTCTGATGTGTGCAAGTGTATCATAGCGGGTAAAGATGTGTAAGTTTCGCATGAGGCGTTGCAAAAACTGGGAAAATCCGTTATAATGTTCATTCGTACGATTGTAAGGAGGGCTTTATTCATGGCGAAAACCTACTCTGCCAGCATGCTCAAGGTGCTTGAAGGGCTGGATGCGGTTCGGATGCGTCCGGGCATGTACATCGGTTCGACCGGCTCCCGCGGTTTGCATCATCTGCTTTGGGAGATCGTGGATAACGCGATCGACGAGGTCGCCAACGGCTACGCCAGAAGCATCTCCGTAGAGCTGCATAAGGACGGCAGCGCGTCTGTCGAGGATGACGGACGCGGTGTTCCGGTGGATATTCACCCGGAATTGGGCATCACCGGCGTGGAGGTCATCTATACCAAGCTGCACGCCGGCGGCAAGTTCGATCATCAGAATTATGCGTATTCCGGCGGTCTGCACGGCGTTGGCGCGTCGGTCGTCAATGCGCTGAGCAAGTGGATGGTCGTAGACAGCTGCACCGGCGGCGGACATTACCGCATGCGCTTTGAGAGCAACTACGACGAAGAAGAAAAGAAAACCACATCCGGACGTCCGGTTACGCCGCTTGAGCGCATCAGCGCGACGCGCAAGCATGGCACGCGGGTGACTTTTTTGCCGGATGATACGGTTTTTGAAGAAACGAAATTTAACGCGGAGACGGTGCGCAGGCACCTGCGTGAGCTGGCGTATCTGAATAAGGGGCTTTCCATCACGTTCGTTGACGAGCGCGAAAAGGATCCGGAAAAGCAGAAAACCGTTTTCATGTACGAAGGCGGTCTGGCGGATTATGTGCGCTATATCAACCGCGATAAGACGCCGCTGTATGAAAATGTGCTGATGCTGGAGGGCATTCAGGACGATGTGCGCATCTGCCTTGCTATTCAGCATACGGATGACTACGCGGAGAATATTTTTTCCTATGTCAATAACATCCCGACCGCCGAGGGCGGCACGCATGAGATGGGCTTTAAGGCGGGTTTCACCCGCGCGCTCAACGATTATGCCCGCAAGGTTGGTGCGCTCAAGGAAAAGGATAACAACCTGATGGGTGAGGATTTCCGTGAGGGCATTACGGCTGTGCTGGCGACGTTTGTTCGCAATCCGCAGTTTGAGGGTCAGACGAAGGGCAAGCTGGGCAACACGGAAGTGCGTCCGGCGGTGGAAGCGTTTGTCTACGCCCGCATGACGGAATACCTTGAAAATCTCAAGAATCAGGATGTGGCGCAGTCGATTGTCGAGAAGGCAATGCGTGCCTGCAAGGTGCGCGAAGCGGCGCGTAAGGCGAAGGAAGTGGCGCGAGCCAAAAACCAGCTCGATGCCGCGCCGCTGGTCGGAAAGCTGTCGAGCTGCACCGGCAGAAAAGCGGAAGAAAACGAAATGTTCATCGTTGAGGGCGATTCCGCAGGCGGTTCAGCCAAGCAGGGACGCGACAGACGCTTTCAGGCGATTCTGCCTATTCGCGGAAAGCCGCTGAATGTGGAGAAAAAGCGTATCGATCAGGTGCTGGCGAACGAAGAATTCCGTTCCATCATCACAGCGCTCGGCACAGGCATCGGCGAAGATTTCGACATCAAGAGCTTAAAGTATTACAAGGTCATCATTCTGTCGGATGCCGATCAGGACGGCGCACATATCCGTGCGATCCTGCTGACGTTCTTCTATCGCTATATGAGGGAGCTGATTACGGACGGACACGTCTATATCGGCATGCCGCCGCTCTACCGCGTGGCAAAGGGCGACAAAATTGTCTACGCCTACGACGATAAGGAGCTGGCGACCGTTACGGCGAAGTTCGGCAAGGGATACACCATCCAGCGCTATAAAGGTCTGGGCGAGATGGATCCGTCCCAGCTTTGGGAAACGACGATGAATCCGGAAAACCGTCAGCTGATGCAGGTCACGCTGGAGGATGTCGCCGAGGCGGAACGGCTGGTTACGCTGCTCATGGGCGACAAGGTCGAGCCGCGCCGCGATTATATCACGACATATGCGGATTTCAATAAGGTGGATACGTTCCTCGCACGAGAAGGGAAGGCAAAGTAATGGCACGCAGGAAAGACGGCGGACAACCGCCCAAGGAAACAGCACCGCGTCATGAGATTATTCAGAAGCCCATGGACGAGGTCATGCACATTTCCATGATTCCGTATGCGGAGCATGTCATTCTGGAACGTGCGCTCCCGCGTGTGGAGGATGGACTCAAGCCCGTTCAGCGCAGGATTCTGTTTACGCTCAGTGAGCTGGGCGTGACGCCCGATAAGCCGCACAAAAAGTGTGCGCGTATCGTCGGCGATTGTCTCGGTAAATATCATCCGCATGGCGACAGCTCGGTTTACGACGCTATGGTTCGTATGGCGCAGCCGTACAGCATGCGTGCGCTGCTGGTCGATGGTCATGGCAACTTCGGCTCGATTGACGGAGACAGCGCGGCAGCAATGCGTTATACGGAAGCGAGAATGGCGCCGCTTGCGCTGGAAATGCTTCGGGATATCGACAAAGATACCGTTCCGTTCAGCTTTAACTTCGATGATACGCTGAAGGAGCCGGATATGCTGCCTTCGCGCTATCCGAACCTGCTGGTCAACGGCGCATCCGGTATTGCGGTCGGTCTGGCGACGAATATTCCGCCGCATAACCTGAAGGAAGCGATTGATGCGGCGATTCTGGTGATGGACAAGCCGGAAGCGACGCTCGATGAAATCATGCAGGTCTTGCCCGCGCCGGATTTTCCGACAGGCGGGCGGCTGATTCGCAACGATGAAATTCGCAATGCCTATGAAACCGGACGTGGCAAGCTGACTCTGCGTGCGAAGGTGCATATTGAGGATGGTTCGGCAGGACGCAAGCTCATCGTCATCACGGAAGTGCCGTATCAGGTGCCGAAGGCGGCGATGCTTGAAAAGATTCTCAAGCTCAGCGAGGAACGCAAAACGCAGCTCAGCGGAATCTATGATATCCGCGATGAGTCTGACCGAACGGGTCTGCGTGCTGTGATTGAAATCAAGCGCGATGTCGATCCGATGGCGATTCTTGCGGTGCTTTATAGGTACTCTGACTTGCAGGTGACGTTCGGCGTCAATGTGGTTGCGATTGCGGACGGACGCCCCATGCAGATGGGAGTCAAGGCGATGCTTACCTATTATATTGAGCATCAGAAGCGTGTTGTGACCCGAAGAACAAAATATGAGCTGGAACAGGCGCGCGCAAGGGAGCATATTCTCGCGGGCTTGATGGTCGCGGTCAACCACCTCGACGAAGTGATTGCGCTCATCCGCAAGAGCAAAAGCCCCAAGGAAGCTAAGGAACAGCTCATTGCGCGATTCTCCTTGACGGATATTCAGGCACAGGCGATTCTGGATATGCGCCTCCAGCGGCTGACCGGTCTGGAGATTGATGCGCTTCGAAAGGAATACGCCGCGATTCTCAAGACGATTGCTCGACTTGAAGGCATCCTCAAGAGCGAAAAGAAGCTCGATGACGTCATTCGTCAGGAAATGACGGAAATTCGCGACCGGTATGGCGATGACCGCCGAACCGAGCTGATTGAAGACGACAGCGCAACGATGCCGGTCGTGGAAAACAAGCCCATTGCGGAGGATACGGCGATTCTGCGCCTGCGCGATGGTCAGCTCCGCCGCATGAGCCCGCGTATGGTGGATAAGTATCTCGCTCAGCCGGGCGCAAAGGATGAAGTCGTTGAAATCATCCAAACGGCGACGGATGAAACGCTGTATTTCTTTACCAACAAGGGCAGCTGCTTTATGCTTGACGTGGCGAAGATACCGGAAACGATGCGTCTGAAGGAACGCGGCAGCCTGCTTACGGGTCTGATTGCCGGTTTGGCAGATGGCGAGCATGCCGTCGCCATGATTTGCGTCAAGACAGATGAAATGGCGAAAAAGGGCGATTTCCTCTTTATTACAAAAAATGGTCAGGTTAAACGCACGCCTGCCGCAGAATATGGCGTACGCCGCGCAAGATTTGCGGCGATTAACCTCAAGGGCGAGGATGAGCTGGTCGGCATGGTGCAGGTCGATCCCGATGACAAGGACGATATCGTGCTGATTACGCAGACCGGCATGGCTCTGCGGTTTAAGCTGGACACGGTTTCCTGTACGGGCAGGGCGACAGCGGGTGTCCGCGGAATTGATGTCGCCAAGAATGACGCGGTGCGCTGGTTTGAGATTCCGAAGGCAGGAACCATGCTGTTCGTCGTCAGCGACCGTGGATTCGGAAAACGCATGCTCTGCGACGATATCGAACGGCAGGGACGCGCGGGCAAGGGGCAGAAGCTCCTGCCGATGAACAAGAGCGGGGAAACCGGACAGATGCTTGCCGCCTGTCTGAATGTAACGGAAGCGAAGGCTGTCCGCGTTGAGCAGAAGCATGGTCATGTGACAACGCTCGATGTGAGCGAGATTTCCGTACAGCGACGCACCGCTAAAGGAGAGCTGCTTGTCAATGTGCTGCTTGACGATGTGGTGGAATACGCTGCACTCGCCGGAGACATGCAGGAAAAAACAGAATAAGCAGGGAGCATCTGTGCATATCAATGCACAGGTGCTTTTGCTATATGCGGTTTTCAACGGCGAAACATGAAAAACGCCGACTGACCTGCATAAATAAGGCAAAATTGTGAAATCTTGATTAGAGGGGAAGATTTTCC
>URJN01000122.1 GCA_900548125.1 uncultured Eubacteriales bacterium | reverse complement strand
TGGAGCCGCTGAGCGGAACTTTTAAGGTGTTGGCACGCCGTTCGGATAAACGTTATCCTCTGGATTCGCCGGCTATCATGCGTGAGGCGGGCGGGTATATTCTTGAGCATGTGCCGAGCTTGACGGTTGATGTTAACAATCCGGATCATACACTGATGATTGAAATCCGCGACCACGCTTATCTTTCTGTAAAACGCATCCCTGCGGTTGAAGGCATGCCGATGGGCACAAACGGCAAAGCCTGTCTGCTGCTCTCCGGCGGCATAGACAGTCCGGTTGCCGGCTTTATGATTGCCAAGCGCGGCGTTGAGCTTTGCTGTATCCATTATCATTCCTTCCCGTATACCAGTGAACGTGCGAGGGAAAAAGTGCTTGAGCTGGCACGCTTGTTGAGTGAGTATTGCGGTAAGATTCGTGTGCATGTCGTACCGTTCACGGAAATTCAGATGCAGATTCATGCCAAGTGTCCGGAAAACTATACGACGCTGATTATGCGCCGCTACATGATGCGCATTGCTGAAATTATCGCTCGCCAGGACGGTGCACAGGCGTTGATTACCGGCGAATCCATCGGTCAGGTTGCCAGTCAAACGATGGAAGCATTGGGTTGCACGGATGAAGTGGTCAGCATGCCCGTATTCCGTCCGGCGATTGGCATGGATAAGAGCGAGATTATTGAGCGCGCTCAGAAAATCGGTACGTTTGAAACCTCATCTCTCCCTTACGAAGATTGCTGCACGGTCTTTACGCCTAAGCATCCGGCAACCCATCCGCGCCGCGAGTTGATCGCGAAGGCGGAAGAAGCTCTGGATAGCGACGCTCTGATTGCTGCTGCGATTGAAGGAACGGAATTGGTTATCGTGGGTTAAAACTTACAGCCCTGACATATGATGAACGCAGAGGAAGAATCCTCTGCGTTTTTTGTGTTGTATCGGAGGTGAGTGGGCTGGAAAAATGGAGGACAACGCTTGCGGCAAGGCTGACGCCAAAAGCAGCGGAGAGTTTCTTGAACTTGACAGAGCAACGAGTGTCTCAATTGGAAGAAATGCGTTTTCGCACAGGATATCCAGCCGAGCTGGTCTTCGATGGAGAAAACCTAAATGTAGGACAAGTTTTTCGTGATTGTGATATGGAAGAACTGGTTGCCGCGCTTTGCGGATTTGCGCGATATGCTTATGAAGCACAAATGGCACAGGGTTATATTCCGCTGGAAAACGGACACAGGGCAGGCATCTGCGGCAGGATAGTAACAGATAAAAGTGGTGGTTCACATATGACGAACGTTGCTTCTGTGTGTATCAGAATTGCACGACATATTCCGGATGCCAGCCTTTCTGTAAGACATTATTTGCCAAACAAAAGTGAGCGTACGAGACGTGTGCTGCTTCTAGGACCTCCAGCTTGTGGAAAAACAACAGTTTTGCGTGATGCAGCACTGTATTTGGCAGAGATTGGACTGCATACGGCAGTTTGCGATGAGCGGGAGGAATTCTTCGGTGGTCAAACTCCTGAAAAAGCGGTTGACGTTATGAGCGGCGCAGATAAAGCCCGCACAATCTGCATGTTGTTGCGCTCGATGGCACCGCAGATTGTGGTTTGCGACGAAATTGGGAATATGCGAGATACAGAAGCACTTCTGGATGCGGTGCGTTGCGGTGTCGGTATTCTGGCAAGCGCACATGCGTCAAGCTGGGCGGATGTCGAAAAACGTCCTGTTCTTCGAAAGCTATATGAAGAAGCGGCATTTGAATACTATCTGTTTCTTGGGCATCATGGAGAGCTTTCCATGGCATATGATGCACGGGGAATGCCGCTTGATGATAGGCAAGGAGGGTAAAGCATGTGGGATACTGCTGTAACGGCAATGGTTGCGTTTAGTGCATTGGGATTCTTCATCGCTGATGGAGAAATGCGGCGTGTCCGATGGATACAGGCGATGCGCCGCTGTCTTTTGCGCATGAACAGCATGATACGCTATGAGCGGCCGACGCTTGGACAGATGCTCGCACAAATCGAATTGCGCGCAACACCGCAGGAAAAAGCATTGACTCAGATGCTGCACGCATGCGGGAAACGGCTGGAAAACAGTACCAACCCGCAGTTGCTGAAGCTCTTTTGCGGAGAAACGAATAGAATGGCTGAATATGGCGTTTTGAGCAGCGCGGACAAGAATGCGTTTGAAAACATATTGGCAGAGTTGGGACGAACAGGTTTAGACGAACAGCTCAGGCTGATTGACGAAGCAGACGAGCGGCTGCGGCAGAGGGAAGAAATCTTACGGCAGGAAACCGCAAAGCGCGCGCAGATGATCCGGACATTGGGCATTACAGGCGGAGCAGCTGTCTTCCTGATGCTGATTTAAGGAGGGCTTGATGTGAATATCGATCTGCTGTTTCAGATTGCGGGTATAGGTATTCTGATTTTTGCGGTCAGCCAAGTGCTGCAAAAAGCCGGCAGAGAGGATATTGCAGTGCTGGCATCGGTCGCAGGGTTGGTCGTTGTGCTGTTTCTCGTTGTAGATTTGGTAGCACAGCTCCTCAACAATGTTAAAAGCATATTCGGATTGTATTGATGCAGAAGGAGGCGGATGATGATTCGCTTGATGGGGTTGTGCTTTCTGGCAGCTGCTATGACGATGGTTTTGCGGCAAATGAACATGGCAGCGGCGGGATTGCTCTGCACAGCGTTCGGCGTTTTGGTCTTGGGAATGATGCTGCCGGATATTCAGGAATATGTGCGTCAGATATGCAAATTCTTGGAATCCATGGCACTTGAAGCGCAGTATGGCGAAATTATGCTCCGCGCGGTCGGGATTGTTCTGCTGACGCAGTTTTCAGCACAAATTTGCAGGGATATGGATGCACCCTCTGTTGCCAAATATGCGGAAATGTGCGGACGGCTAACATTGCTGGGTTTGGCTCTGCCTGTCTTTTTAACGCTGACACAGATGGCGGTTGATGTGCTGAGATGAAACGAAAATTATGGTTCCTTTTGCTGGGGTGTCTACTCTTTACGGGGGCATATGCAGAAGGCAACGGCGAACATATACAGACGATTCAGGAAGGCGTCAATAGTGTGTTGAACGGTCTGGATTTTTCGCAGACGGTGGACATAGCTTTGAATGTGCCCGGATGGGGTGAACATGAGAGCGTTGAACAAGTTGTAAGAAGGATTGCGACAGGCGAAGTATTCTCGGCAGACGACGTACTGAATATGTTGACAGGTTCGTTTGCTAAAGAACTCCAAATGTTGAGCAAAATGATGCTGTCAATCATGCTGCCTGTCCTCCTTGTCAGTTTACTGACACATACGTTAATTCCGCAATATGATTCTCTATTGACAGTCAGTAAAAGCGTAAGTTCTGTGTTGGTGCTGACGCCAATTATCGTCATGACCATCAGCGAACTTGAACACACAAAAGAAACAATCATCGCTATGACACAACGTATGGAACGGATGCTGCCCATGCTGCTGACATTGCTGACAGCGTTAGGAGGAAGTGCTTCATCGGCATTTCTGCACCCAATGGTTGCCGCAGCATCCGGCAGTATGGTTTTTCTCGCAAGAGAGGTCATTCTGCGACTGGTGATGTGCACCTGCGCGGTTACGACAGTCAATCATCTGTCTGACAAAGCGCACTTGACACGCATGGTTCAACTGCTTCGCGGAGCAGTCTGCTGGCTGCTGGGAATCAGTTTTACGGTGTTTCTGGGCGCAATGTCTTTGCAGGGGGTAACAAGTGCATCCATTGACGGTGTTGCAATCCGCGCGGCAAAATATGCGGTGGACAACTTTGTTCCGGTTGTTGGCGGAATGTTTTCCGATACGATGGATACCCTTGTCGGCTGCACGCTTATTGTCAAAAATGCGTTGGGAGTTGCGACGGTAATCGTGCTGCTATCCGTACTGGCAGCTCCGTTGATTAGAACGCTCGCCGCGGTGTTCATTCTGCGATTCAGTGCAGCGTTGCTGGAACCGATTGCGGACGGCGATACCATCTGTGCTATCGGAGATTTTGCGCGGACGGTTATCTTGTTCTTTATAACCATGCTGTGTGTCGGAACGATGTATTTTTTACTGATTGCTCAAATCATGCTGGTCGGCAATCTGACCGTATTGCTCAGATAGGAGGGAAAACGGCATGATGACCCTGATAGCACGATTGTGCGGATTATGCGCAGTCAGCACACTGATTCAAATGGCATTATTAGATGAAACGAATTCGTGCGCAAGCCTTCGTATGATAAACGGTTTACTCATGCTGCATTTAACGCTCAGCAGCGCATCCGATTTATTAAGCGGGCTGATATCAGCCGGCAGTTTTGAAATGGCACTTGCATATCTGATGAAATGAACGAGGAGGAAAGCAGTGTGATGAACGGGCTCAGACGGATAAAAGCGGTATTTACACCGCAAGTAATAGCTCTGCTGGGACTCGCTCTGGCACTGTTTGGCTTCAGCTGTTTTACGACACTAGAAAAGAACCAATCGCTGGAGGTTAGAGCATCAAAGGTTTTATCTCAAGTTGAGGGGGCAGGCAAGGTCGAAGTAGCGATTATGATCAGGAAAAGCGATACAACGGATACAGGATTGCTTTCAAGAAAAAGCAGAGGGGAAGCGGAGATTCCGTGTGGCGCAATTGCAGTGGCGCAGGGAGCAGATGATCCGATTGTCCGTATGCAGCTTGAACAGGCCCTTTGCGCTTTGCTTGGGCTTCCAATTTCAGCGGTAAGCGTTGTGGCGGGAGGAAAATAGATGGCAAGAAAAGGTTTTAAAGAAATTGCACGCAGACATCCGGTCGGTGTGCTGCGCGCATTTTGCAGCTTGATGCTGCTTACACTGCTTGGCGTATGCGGCTATATGGGCGCATCGCATCCGGCAAAAATGAAAACGGTCAGTTTACCGATTGCCAGAGAGACCATTTCGGGCAAAGCAATCAGCGGGGCATCTATTGAGGAAGTAAGGAAAGAACTTGAAAAACAAAGAATGCAGGAAATTGAATTGCTAAGCAGCGTGATTGCTGATTCTGATGCGGCGCAGGAAGCGAAAGAGAGCGCGCTGAATCAAAAGACACAGATTGCTGCACGCATGGAACGGGAAGCTCAAATTCATGCCATTATGGAAGCAATGGGCGTGAAAGGAGCGCTTGCCGTCAGCGGAGCACAGGGAATAACACTTTTGTTGCCGACAGAAACAGCACAGGATGAAACGCTTCGAAATCGGCTGATTTATGCCGCTGCAAGCCAAACGGGCATGGAAGAAAAGGATATTCAAATCATTCTGATAAAAAAATGATCGTTTGCAATTGTACATAAGCGTAAAATCTGCTATACTAATGAATATCCATAGGGAGGTGTTTTGAAATGAACGAAAATCAGAACGTCGATATCGACCGCGAGCAGGACAACGGTCAGATCACATACGCCAATGAAGTCATTTCTACCATTGTCAGCGTGGCAACGACCGAGGTGGATGGCATTTCCGCGATTGCCGGTTCCAATGGACTGCTGGGCAAGGGAAAAATGAGTCGCGGTGTGCGGGTAGACATGGACGGCGAGGATGTCAGCGTAGATGTCAGCGTAACGGTTGATTATGGCATGCCGATTCAGAAGGTTGGACGCAGCGCGCAGGAAAACGTGCGCAAGTCCATCGAATCCATGACTGGTCTTCATGTAGAGAAGGTTGATCTGCATGTGGTCGGAGTGAGCTTTGAAAAAGAGAATCAGGAGCTTCAGCAAAGCCAGAAAATCGCTTTGAGCCTTGAGGAAGAAGAAGAGCAGCATGCTCTCGAAGAGGGAACGGTTGCTCAGGAAATTCCGGAGGAGCAGTCCGAGACACCGGTGGAAGATGTTTCTGACGAGGAAAACAACAAAGAAATCGTCGAAGAAGAAAGTTCTTCTGACGAGCAGGAATAACACAAGCGAATAGAGGAGGATCACAGAGTGAAACATCCGGTATGGGATCGAATCCTGATTTTGCTTTGCGCTCTTGCCGCGCTCAGCGGGGCAGCGGGCGTTGTGATGCTGCTAATCGGCAAGATTTCGCTCGAAACAATCATTGCCCTGATTACGTCGATAGACATGAGTCAGTTTGTTGTCAAAGCGGCGATGGTCGGGGCTGCGGCGGTTTTTGTGTTGCTGTTTTTGTTGTTGTTTGCAATGATCCTGCCTTCGCGCAAGAAGCGTTCCAGCAACTATGCAATTCAGCGCAATGAAAATGGCATGGTTCGGATTTCCCTCAAGGCACTCGAATCACTGGTGCAGAAATGCCTGAATCAGCATGCGGAGCTGAAAGTCGTTACTTCTTCTCTTTACAGCGACGAGGAGAGCATCCGTGTGGATGTTCATATTTCTCTGCAATCAGATATCAGTATGCCATTGGCTATCTCTGCCCTGCAGAAGCAGATTAAAAAGTATCTTGAAGCCTGTTCGGGTGTGATGGTTCAGGAGGTACGTGTGTTTGTTGACAGCACGATTCCTGCCGATGAACAGACAGGCAAATCTCCTTACGCAATTCCAAATGCTCTTCTCGGGCTTGACGCGGAGCCGTTGCCCCATGCACAGAGTGACCAGGAAAATGCACAAGGGGAAAAAGAGGCTGCGTTGACGCAGGAAAGTGAATCAGAGCCGACTTTCAAGCAGTCTGAAGAAGAACCTGCCGAGCAGAAGGTACAGGCTGAAGAAGCGGAAGAACAGGGTGAACAGGCA
>URJN01000121.1 GCA_900548125.1 uncultured Eubacteriales bacterium | reverse complement strand
GAGGATCGTCCATGAACACCGTTATTCCCCGTCCGGAGCATCCACGTCCCGATTTCATGCGCGATACGTTTTTGAATCTCAACGGCGTCTGGCAATTCGCCTTTGACGACGCGGATGAAGGCGTTTCCAAGGAATGGATGAAGCCCGGCTTTTCCCTGCCGATGGAAATCACCGTTCCATTCGCCTATCAGACGAAGATGAGCGGCATCGGCCCGACGGATGAGATTCATCCGGTCATCTGGTACCGCCGCACGTTCTCCGTTCCGCAGGAGATGCAGGGCAGGCGCACCCTGCTCCGCTTCGGCGCGGTGGATTACGCCTGCGACGTCTATGTGAACGGCAAAAAAGCCGGTTCCCACGTCGGCGGCTATACGCCCTTCGCGCTGGATGTAACCCCGCTGCTGACGGAGGGCGAAAACGACCTCTGCCTCCGCGTTGTGGATCATCCGGACTGCACCCAGCCCCGCGGCAAGCAGTATTGGGAGCGCGGGCTGATGGGCTGCTGGTACACGCCGGTTTCCGGCATCTGGCAGACGGTCTATATGGAAGCTGTCGGCGAGATCGGCATGCGTTACATCCACGTCACGCCGGACATCGACCAGCACATGGCAACCGCCGAAATCGCGCTGGACGCCATTCCGCAGGAACCACTGACCGTTGAGCTGACCGTTTCCTTCGAGGGACAGGTCAAGCGCGTGGTCACCGCAACGACCGTGGACCGCATCGTCCGCGTGCCGATTGAAATGATTATGAAGGGTGACCTCGACCCGTTCCGCGTGTGGGCACCCGGCTCGCCGAACCTCTATGACCTGCGCGTGCGCCTGCTCAAGGGCGGCGATGCGCTCGATCAGGTCGATACCTACTTCGGCATGCGCAAGATTGAACGCCGCGACGGACGCATCTACCTGAACAACAGTCCGCTCTATCAGAAGCTGATTCTCGATCAGGGCTATTGGCCGGACAGCAACATCACCCCGCCGAGCGACGAAGCCATCCGCCTCGACCTCCAGTATATTCTGGATTTCGGCTACAACGGCGCGCGTAAGCACCAGAAGCTCGAAGACCCGCGTTTCTACTACTGGGCAGATAAAATGGGCGTGCTTGTCTGGGGCGAAGTGCCCAGCCCGTATGACTTTACCGATGAAACCGTCCACAACCTCGCGGATACGATGTTCGGCTTTATCGAACGCGACTTCAACCACCCGTCCATTATCTGCTGGGTGCCGCTCAACGAAAGCTGGGGCGTCCGCCAGATTTACGCCGACAAGCGGCAGCAGGCGGCGGGCCGTATGCTCTATCACCTGACCAAAGCCGCCGACGGCACGCGCCTCTGTTCCTCCAACGACGGCTGGGAGCAGGTAACGACCGACATCTGCGCGCTGCACGATTACGCAGATAATAAGGATACCATCGCCCAGCACTTTGCCGACAGAAGCGAAGTGGAAACCCATGCCTGCGACTGGCGTCCCTGCTACGCGAATACCGAGAAGCCGACCGGTCAGGAAGCCTTCATGGTCACGGAATACGGCGGAATCGCGTTTGAAAACATCGGCATTCAGGGCGAAATGGGCGGCATGCAGACCTGGGGCTATCACGGCAAGGTCACGGACGAAGAGGCATTCTTCGCGCGCTTCAAGGCTGTGACCGACGGCGTCCGCGAGATTCCGTACTGCCAGGGCTACTGCTACACGCAGCTGACCGACGTCATGCAGGAAATCAACGGACTGCTGACCCCCGACCGCAAGCCGAAGATGGATGTTGAGCGCGTGCGCGCCATCAACCAGAACGCCCTCGGCAGAACCAACCAGCTCACCTAATTCGTCACTATACCGCCTCGAAACGACAGCGGTATAAAAATAAAAGGAGGTAACCTCAATGAAGAAAACTCTGGCTCTCGTGCTGTCCCTTGCGATGCTGCTCGCAGCGTCCACCGCTATGGCTGCCGTAGAAATCGACTACTGGTCCGTCTTTACCGGCGGTGACGGCGCAACCATGCAGGGCATGGTCGATGCGTTCAACGCTTCTCAGGACGAAGTCCACGTCAACCACACCCCGATGACCGCGGATGACCTGTATCAGAAGATCCCGATGACCGTTCAGACCGGTTCCGGCGTTCCGGATGTTGCCGTCGTTCACATCGAGCGCATCCCGAACTTCGTGACCAACGAAATGCTCTACGCCTATGACATGGATCTGATCAACGACGCCGCCGGCATCGTTGCCGAAAACTACAACCAGGCTGCGTGGGCTGCTTCCGACATTGACGGCGAGCATTACGGCATCCCGCTGGACGTCCACTCCTACGTCACCTACATCAACAAGGATCTGTTCGACAAGTATGACCTGAACGAGTTCGTCGCCGACGGCTATATCACCTTCGACGAGATCCGTCAGCTCGGCGACAAGGCGCGTGCTGCCGGTTACGAAGGCGAAATCTTCAACCTGGGCTGGATGCGTGCGCAGATGCTGGGCTACTACGCCCAGGAAGGCGACGGTCTGCTCTCTCAGGATGGCACTCATCCGTCCATCAACAACGATGCGATGAAGAAGGCCATGGAAACCATGAAGAGCCTGTCCGAAGACGGTTACACCACCGTGAAGAACACCGACTACTCCTCCAAGTTCTACGGCGGCGAGCTGCTGGTTTGGACCGAGGGCATCTGGATGAAGGCTGCGGTCGTGAATGCGGGTATCAACTTCGAAATGTTCCCGGGCGTCTGCTATGCTCCGGAAACCTGCAAGAGCTGGACTTCTTCCCACAACTTCGTGCAGTTCGCTGACGAAGAGCGCACCGAGGAAGAGGATCGCGCCGTTGCCAAGTTCGTCAACTGGATGGGCGAGAACTCCCTGACCTGGGCGAAGGACGCCGGTCAGTGCCCGAGCCACCTGTCCATCAACAACGTCGCAGAGTTCAAGGATATGCCGCAGTCCTTCCTGGCTGATCCGGCGCGCGTAGACGAGCTGAACATCTACTCCTACGAGTACTGGGGACTGTTTGACACCGCGTTCTCCCGCGTTGGCTGGGACTTTGTGGATGCCATGAGCATCGAAGACGCGCTGGTTCAGATTGAGCAGGAAATCAACGACGCGATCTCCGCTCAGTAATCAGAAAACGCAATTGCTGCGCCTGAATTACGCATAGCTGCAAGGCAGGGGGAGCAGTCCCCCTGCCTTCTTTCGCAGCCGCAGTTCTCTTCCCCTATCATCACTAGAAAAGAGGTGTCGTTATGACACGTTCCCGGATTGCGGCGTTTCTGGCGCTCGCATTCATCGTCCTGTTCTGCTTTTCCGGCGTAACGGCGACGACGACGGTCAAAGACGCGACCGTTTCCATTCAGATGGGAATGCCGAAGCTGCTCTTCTCGCTCTCCAGCGCGCCGCTACTGCTGATTCCGCTGGCTCTTATCGCCGCCGGTGCCGCCTTTATCGCGCTGATACAGGGTGAGCGAAACGTCGGCATGCTGTTCGGCTTTGTCGCCACGGTATCTTTTGCCCTGTTTATGGTCTTCTTCTCCATGGAGCAGCGCAATTCCGCGCTCTATACGCCCCTGAGCGACGCGCTCAAGGAGGCAGGCGTAAAATTCAAGAAGCGCGACATGGATCGCATTTTCGTTTCGTATAACATCCAGACCTATGCGGCAATGTTCTGTGCCGCGCTGACGGCTCTCGTTGCGAAAACGTCCTTCAAAAAGGAAAACCGTCACCTCATCAAGCGCGATCTTCTCCCCTATGCCTATATCGCACCGCACCTGTTCTTCTTCATCATCTTCTTTGTAACGCCCGCCATCTACGGCGTCTACGCCGCGTTTACAAAGTGGGATTTGTTCAACGAGCCTGTATTCACCGGACTGGAAAACTTCAAAACGCTGCTGTTTGATTCTTCGAACACCTATTACAGACAGCTCCGAAACGGTCTGTGGAATACCGTTAAATTCGTCATTTACACAGTACCGCTGTGCATTGTCGTACCGCTGAGCCTTGCGCTGGCGCTCAATGTCCGTCCCAAGGGCAACAAGTTCTTCCAGGCGATGTATTATCTGCCGAGCCTGATGTCCATTTCGACGGTTACGCTGTCCTGGCGTTATTTCTTCAACAAGGATTACGGCATGATGAACCATTTCTTCGGCTCGACGGCAAACTGGTTCACGCCGCCCTATTCCTGGATTATGCTCGTCATCATCACGGTGTGGTGGTGTACCGGCTCAACGATGGTCATCTATCAAAGCGCATTGGCTTCGATCCCGCAGGATCAATATGAGGCAGCGGCTGTGGACGGCGCAAACGCCATCCAGAAGTTTATCAGCGTGACGCTGCCCAACATGAGCTATCCGCTGATGTATACGCTGGTTACGGCGGTCGTCGCCCAGTTCAACATCTTCGGTCAGCCCGATATCCTGCTCGGCTTCAACAATCAGGAAGCCAACGCGGTACTCCTTCAATATGTTTATGAAAACTCCGTCAAAAAGCAGGTGGCAGGCATGTCCTCTGCGATGGCGGTCATCCTCGGTCTTTGCATCATGTGCGTAACGTTCATCCAGATTCGCATCATGGTCAAAAACAACCATGACTGAGAGGAGGAAAACGAATTATGAAACAGAGCAAACGAGGCAGACAAATCGCGTTCCTCTTTCTTTTCCTGCTGGGCATTTTCTGGATTATCCCGATCATCTGGCTGATTTTCAACTCCTTTAAATACGACTCGGATTTCATCACCTCTTTCGCCAACCTCAAGGGTCGCTGGGATTATCTGACTCGAATGATTCCCAGACAGTGGACGGGCAGCAACTATACGGAGCTGTTTGTCGGCGGCGAAAACGTCAACACGACGGCGAACATCATGAAAATGTTCCAGAATTCCTTCGTCGTTTCCGGCGTGGTCACGGTCTTTACGGTGTTCATCACCTCTCTGGCGGCATTCGCCTACGAGCGTCTTAATTTCAAGGGCGGCGATAAGATTTTCTGGACACTGATGTATGTCAGCATGTTCCCGAACGTCGTCGCGATTCTGCCGCAGTTCCGCATCGCCAACGCGCTGGGCTGGGTCAACAACCTGAACGCGCTGATTTGGCCTGCACTCTCCGGCGTATTCAATATCTTCATGATTCGCAACTTCATGAAGAGCATCCCGAAGGCGCTGGACGAGGCCGCAACCATCGACGGCGCAACCAGCTTCCAGGTCTATACCCGCATCATTCTCCCCTCGATTGCGCCGGTCATGATTGTCGTCGGTCTGTTCGCCTTCAACGGCTCCTGGAACGACTACCTCTGGCCCCGCATCGTCATGACGGACGTCAACAACCAGACGCTGACCGCCGGTCTTCGCCTGCTGATGGGGCAATACGAGCAGCGCTGGGCGCATATGATCGCCTCGTGTCTGGTTTCGATGGTTCCGCCGTTCCTGCTGTACCTCTGCGCACAGAAATACTTCCTTCAGGGCATTTCCGTTCAGGCAGGCGTCAAAGGCTAATTGCTTCCTCCCCTTGACCGGGGGAGGAATTTTCTGTATACTCTATATATCATTGAGAAGAACGACAAATCCACTTCATCAAGGAGGATATAAGCCATGTCCATTTCAACCAAACCCTTCGGTCAGCTTCCCGACGGGCAAGCTGTCACGCAGTACACCATGACCAACGCGCGAGGTGCTTCCGTCAGCGTAATTGATTACGGCGGAATCGTCACCTCCATCCTCGTTCCGGATAAGAACGGACATCTGGACGATGTTGCGCTCGGCTTTGATCACCTCAGCGGCTATCTGGCAGACCACGGCTGCATGGGCGACACTGTCGGACGCTATGGCAACCGCATCGCCGCCGGACGCTTTACGCTCGACGGCGTGACCTATCAGCTCGCCTGCAACAACGGCGCAAACCATCTGCACGGCGGCAACGTCGGCTTCAGCCAGAAGATGTGGACGATTACGCCCGTCGAAGGCGTAAACGGCGACCAGTTGCGCATGCACTACGTCAGCGTGGACGGCGAGGAGCATTTCCCCGGCACGCTCGACGTCACCGTGACCTACGGCTGGGATGAGGACTGCAACCTGTCCATCCGCTATGAAGCGACGACAGATAAGCCGACCCTCTGCAACCTGACCAACCACACCTATTTCAACCTTGCGGGCTGCACGTCCGGCTCTGTCCTCGATCAGGTGCTGACCATCGAAGCCGACGCCATCACAGCAGTGAACGATCAGGCGTTGATTCCGACCGGCGGCTATATGCCTGTCGCAGGAACGCCGTTTGACATGCGCAAGGGTCTGCGCTTGGGCGACGGACTGGACGCCATAGCGTCCTGCCGCCAGATGGCATACGCCGGCGGATATGACCATAACTTCGTCCTGCGCAAGGGTGAAGCGATGGGTCTTGCCGCCGTACTCCGCGATCCGGCAAGCGGGCGCGTGATGGAGGTCATCACCGACCAGCCGGGCGTGCAGGTCTATTCCGCCTGCGGCACGGATATTCCGGGCGGCAAGGGCGGCACGCACTACGGCAAGTATTCCGCCGTCTGCCTTGAAACGCAGCATTTTCCGGATTCGCCGAACAACCCGCAGTTTACCGGCACGACTGTTCTCCGTCCGGGCGAAAAATACGATACCACGACCATTTACGCCTTTCGGGCATAAAAAAGCGGGCTGAGCCCGCCTTCACCTCCACCGAAGTCCACCACGCATCAAATTCTTGCTCACGCGGACGCTGTGCGGGATTCAGCGTGACGGAAATCGGAAATCGCAAGAAGCGCATGCGCGACTATGCGAGTTTCCCAGATCGGCAGTCCTAACGTTTTCCTTAGTGCGT
>URJN01000120.1 GCA_900548125.1 uncultured Eubacteriales bacterium | reverse complement strand
CAGAAAAAAATCAAGGTTCTTTTCCGTAAATTACAAATGAAACAAATATTAAACACGAACATTAGTATGCAAATGATGAAAATGTAAGATGTAACTCAAACATTTACAGGTTGATTTTTCCTAAATTTAACGCTAGAATAACGGCATAAGGATATGAAACGAAACGAAATTCATGAATCATGCACAAGAGATAAAAAGCAAACTGAACGACAAGCTGAATGATGTTAATATGATTAAACAGCGTGCTATAAAAAACGGAAAGCAGTTTTGTAAGAAGTGACGTTTTAACGCGGGGAAACAGCCTTGACGCGTGATGAGCCGGCTGCTGTCCGCGAATGGATTTGTGTGAGTATCATGAAACAGGCAAGCGAAAGGATGAATGACATGGGCAAGCGAATCGTTGTGTTCGGCAGCTATGTTACAGACCTGACCGGACGAGCCGCGCGTTTCCCGATTCCGGGCGAAACTGTGCTGGGCACATCATTTCGTTCGGGTCCCGGCGGCAAGGGCTCCAATCAGGCGGTAGCTGCTTTCCGCGCGGGCGGAGATGTTGCACTGGTTACGAAACTGGGCAAGGATGCCTTCGGGCGCATGGCACGAGACTTCTATACCCATGAAGGTATGGATACGAGCGCGCTGCTGGAGGATGACACCCATGAGACCGGCGCGGCTCTGATTATGGTGAACGAGCAGAGCGGACAGAACATGATTATGGTGCTGAACGGTGCCTGCAACCATGTGACGAAGGAAGATATCTGCGCGAGAAAAGAGCTGATTGAGCAAGCCGACTACCTGCTGGTTCAGATGGAGATTAACGTCGATGCGCTGGCGGAAGTGATTCGCGTTGCGCATGACAGCGGTGTGCGTGTGATTTTGAATCCGGCTCCGGTTCAGGCGTTGAAAGATGAAATCATGGCGATGGTCGATACGATTACGCCCAATGAAACAGAAGCAGCGGTGCTGACCGGTGTGAAGGTGGTCGATTTGGCATCGGCTCATCAGGCGGCGCAGGTATTTTTGAACAAGGGTGTTCGCAATGTCATCATTACGCTCGGCGGAAACGGCGTATATTGCACGGATGGAACGCGCGAGGAGCTGGTTGAGCGAATTCCGGTTCAGGCAGTGGATACGACCGGCGCGGGGGACGCCTTTAACGGCGGCTTTGTGACGGCGTTGTCGCGCGGCATGAATTTGTTTGAAGCGGTTCGATACGGCAATTGCACCGGTGCGCTTTCGGTGACCAAGTTTGGCACCGCGCCGGCTATGCCGAACAGGGGAGAAATTGACGCGCTTTATCAAATAAACTACGGTGGCTGAATAGCCATGCAGGATTACTGAGGAGGAGAAAATACCATGGGAGCCATCCGGTTAGTCAATCTGCGCAAGGATTACGGAAAAGAAAATGTCATTCCGGATTTGAATTTGGACATTGTTGACGGTTCCTTTACCGTGCTGGTCGGTCCGTCCGGCTGCGGTAAATCCACCACGCTGCGCATGATCGCGGGTCTTGAAAAGCCGACCTCCGGTCAGATTCTCATCGACGGTGTGGACGTTGCCAATATGGCGCCGGGCAAGCGCGATCTGGCAATGGTTTTCCAGAACTATGCGCTGTATCCGACGATGACCGTCCGCAAGAACATTGAGTTCGGTCTGATTAACAAGAAAGTGCCGAAGGAAAAGCGTGATTCGCTTATCGCGGACGTCAGCGAAATCGTGGGTTTGACGCCGTATCTGGACAGAAAGCCCGCGAACCTCTCCGGCGGTCAGCGTCAGCGCGTTGCGCTGGCACGCGCCATGGTCAAGGAACCGAAGGTCTTTCTGATGGACGAGCCGCTCTCCAACCTGGATGCGAAGCTGCGTGCGTCCATGCGCGTGGAGCTGATTGAGCTGCACAAGCGTCTGAAAACGACGTTCATCTATGTTACGCATGACCAGACGGAAGCCATGTCCATGGGCGACGTCATCGTGCTGATGAACAAGGGCATCATCATGCAGCAGTCCTCGCCGAAGAACATGTACCACAATCCGGAGAATACGTTCGCCGCTCAGTTTATCGGCACACCGCCGATGAACATCGTCGATGGCCTGGCTGATCAGGTTTCCATCGGCTTCCGTCCGGAGAAGGTGACCTTCACGGAGCAGGGCAAGGCGGCTCTGGTGATAAACGGCACGATTGCGACCAAGGAACAGCTCGGCGCGGAATACAACTACTCTGTTTCGACGCCGCAGGGCAAAATCATGGTTAAGACCGAGGACGATTGCCAGCCCGGTGCCTGCAAGCTGTATGTTCAGCCCCAGCACCTCTTTGCCTTTGATGCTCAGGGCAAGCGCATCGAGATGAGCGAGGCCATCATCGCCAAGCTGTCCCGCGGCTGAAAGGGGGTAACGGCATGACAAAGCAACCTGTTCCCAATAAAAAGGGAAATGCGGTGCATACACTGCTCGGTTGGCTCAAGGGCTATGTGCTGATTGCCCCGGCAATCATTCTGCTGTGCATTTTCACGATTTATCCGATTTTTTGGCAGATTCAGTCGAGCCTGTATGACGGCAGTCTGCTGAGCAAGAAGCGCAATTTCGTCGGCCTTCAGAACTTCGCCAATCTGTTCGCCAATCCGGACTTCGGTCAGACGGTTGGAAACACCATTTTCTACTCTGTTGGCGTCGTAATTATTACGATTGTGCTGTCTACGCTGGCGGCAGTGTGGCTCAACGGCGAAGCACAGAAGCGTCTGAACGGTTTGACGCTGGCTGCCATCTTCACCCCGCACATCATTTCGCTCGTTTCGGTTACGACAATCTTCCTGTGGCTGCTTGACCCGCAGATTGGCGCGATTAACTATCTGCTCAAGTCCGTCGGACTGCCGACCTGTCCGTTCCTCGCCAGCAGCAAGACCTCGATGTTCGCGCTGGTTTTGATGATGGTTTGGAAAGGAACCGGCTACTACACGCTTTTGACGGTCGCCGCGCTTCAGGGTGTTCCGAAGGACATTTATGAAGCGGCTTCCATCGACGATACGCCCGGCTGGCGCGTGTTCTTCCAGATTACGCTGCCGATGATTTCCCCGACGCTGTTCTTCTCGACCATCGTCTGCACGATCAACAGCTTCCAGGTTTTCGAGCCGATTAACCTGATGACGCTCGGCGGTCCGGCGAACTCCACCAACACGCTGGTGTATCAGATTTACTCCGATGCGTTCAAGTATCTCAAGCTGGGTCAGGCGAGTGCCGAGGGCGTCGTGCTTCTGGTATTCGTTCTCGTGCTGACTGTCATTTACTTCGCTTTCTTGGGTAAGAAAGTGCATTATCAATAAGGAAGGGAGAAGGGCATTATGGAAAATCGAAATACCGCGCGGATTCCGCATTATATCCGCAGCGCGGTGAGCATCGCCTTCAAGCTGCTGGTGATTTTCATTGTAGCCTATCCGTTCCTGTGGATGGTCTGCACCGCGTTCAAACCCTATAAGGAAACCATTACCTATCCGCCGACGCTGCTGCCCAGCCAGTGGGTGCTTGACGGTCTGAAGGAATGTATGGCTGAAATGGATGTCAGACACTTCATGAAGAACTCGATTGTTGTGAGCTTCTCGGTTCTGCTTTTGCAGTACTTGGTGATTATTCCGGCGGCTTATGCGTTTGCCCGCGTCAAGTTCCCGGGGCGTTCGCTGCTGTTCGGCATCGTGCTGCTGGGCTTCATGATTCCGCAGCAGGTCACGTTCGTGCCGGTCTACCTGATTTTCTCCAAGGCGAAGATGCTCCAGAGCTACTGGCCGCAGATTCTGCCGTTTATTGCCAATGCGTTCGGTATCTTCCTGCTGAGGCAGTATTTCCTCCAGATTCCGGAGGAAATTATCGAAGCCGCCCGCATGGATAACGCATCCGAGCCGAAAATCATCTTCTCGATTATGATTCCGATGGCAAAGACGGCGCTGCTGACCATTGGTCTGCTGAGCTTCATCTCCCTGTGGAACAGCTACTTCTGGCCGTTGATCATGACCACGAAGAACACCTATCGACCGCTGGCTGTCGGCGTCGCGATGCTCAAGAACGTTGACTCCGCGATTCCGTGGCACATGCTCATGGCAGGCAACCTGTTCCTGACGTGCCCCATCCTGATTGCCTACGCATTCGCCAACAAGCAGATTCGCAAGGCGTTTGTGTACAGCGGCATCAAGTAATTTGGATTTAAGGCAAGCATGCCTTAGATAGAAAAAAGGAGGAAACACCCATGAAGAAACTCGTTTCTCTGTTTCTCGCGCTGCTGATGGTGCTCAGCTTTGGTCTGCTGACCGCGGCATCCGCAGAACCGAAGGAGATCGTGTTCTGGACGGCCCTTGCCGGCGCGTACAACGACGTCATCCAGAACATCTGCGCAGACTTTAACGCCACTCAGGATCAGTGGAAAGTGGTTCCCGAATATCAGGGCAACTACTACGACATCGCTGCCAAGCTCCAGGCGTCCCTGCTGGACGGCTCCGAGCCTGACATCGTGCAGATGGAGTGCAGCCGCACCCCGCTGTTCAGCGACTATGGCTCCTTTGCCGAGCTGAGCGACATGCTCGCCAATGTGGGTCTTGACGCGAAGGAATACTTCTACGACGGCTTCATGGTTGACTGCGACTGGGGCGAGGGTCTCTACGCGCTGCCGTTCAACCGTTCCACGCCGATGTTCTACTATAACAAGACCCTCTTTGACGAGATGGGTCTGACCGCGCCGACCACTTGGGATGAGCTGCACGAGACCGCGAAGAAGCTCTCCATCCCGGGCGAGCGTTGGGGCTTTGAAGTGCCGATTGACCAGTGGTTCTTCTGCTGCTTCGTCCGTGAGTCCGGCGGAGAGCTGATGAATCCGGAAAAGACGCAGCTGACCGTCAACAACGAGGCGGGCGCGGCTTCCCTGCATTGGATGCGCGACATGATCGAGGACGGCTCCATGAAGGCCCCTCCCGGATCCGAGTACAACGGCTACGAGGCGGCTCGTTCCGACCTGTCTGCCGGCATCACCACGATGATTATCTCCTCTACCGGTGACCTGGGCACGCTGCGCAAGATCTGCGATTTCGAGGTCGGCACTGCGTTCCTGCCGGGCAATCCGAACTACGGCGTTGTGACCGGCGGCGCGAACGTTTGCGTTCTGGCTGACCACGACGACACCGCGGCTGGCGTTGCCGAGTTCCTCAAGTACCTGACTTCTCCGGATGTTGCCGGTCAGTGGGCTGTGACCACCGGCTATGTTCCGACCAGCGAAGCTGCCGCGAACAGCGAGGCGTATCAGAACTTCCTGAAGGAAGTCCCGGCTGGCGTGACCGCGCTCAAGCAGATGGAATATGCCGGCAACCAGCCTGTCATCCCGCAGTGGGCTGAGATCGGCGCGACCATCATCACTCCGGAAATGCAGAAGTGCATCGAGGACAGCGCTTATACGCCGGAAATGGCGACCCAGAGCATGTGCGACCTGGTCACCACCCTGCTGAAGTAATCCCATTATACCCTTGCAAGGGGCGGGCCTAATCGCCCGTCCCCTTTATTTACTTGAAGGAGAATATGATTATGGATCGTAAAGAGATTTTTTGCCGAGTTGACCACACGCTGCTCTACCCTGTGACCACTTGGGAGCAGATTCGCGTCCTGTGCGATCAGGCGATTGCCTTCGGCGCGGCGTCCGTCTGCATTCCGTCCTGCTATGTGAAGCAGGCGCATGAATATGTGGCAGGCAAGATGACCATCTGCACCGTCGTCGGCTTCCCGAATGGCAACACGACCCCTGCCTGCAAGGCGTTTGAGGCGAAGGAAGCCATCGAGAACGGCGCGAAGGAAATTGACATGGTCATCAACCTGGGCATGCTCAAGGCGGGCAATACCCAGTATGTGCTGGATGAAATCCGTCTGCTCAAAAAGACCGTGGGCGACCTGGTGCTCAAGGTCATCATCGAGACCTGCGACCTGACGGAAGAAGAAAAGATCACCATGTGCGACATCGTGACGGAGTCGGGCGCGGACTTCATCAAGACCTCTACCGGTTTCTCCAAGGGCGGAGCGACCTTTGAGGATATCGCGCTGTTCAAGGCGCATGTCGGACCGAATGTGAAGATCAAGGCGGCAGGCGGCATCGCTTCCTTCGCGGATGCGGAGCATTTCATCGAGCTGGGCGCGGATCGCCTCGGCACCAGCCGCGTCATCAAACTGGCTCTTCAGGAAAAGGTTGAAGAGGGAACGTACTGAGAGGAGTGGAATCATAATGCTTCGAGGAATTCCGAAATGTCTTTCGCCTGAGCTGCTCAAGGTTCTTGCGGAAATGGGACATGGTGATACGCTGATTATCGCGGATGCGTTTTATCCTTCCGCCTCTTCTGCCCGCCACAGCATGCTGGTTCGTGCGGACGGCGTGAGCGCGACGGAGCTGATGGACGCGATTTTGACCTTCTTCCCGCTGGATCGCTCGGTGGAGCATCCGGTTCTGCTGATGGATAAGCAGGAGTGCGACAAGGATATCCCGACGCCGATTTGGGACAAGTATAAGGAGATCGTCCGCCGCCACGATGACCGCGGCGATGCCTGCGTGGGTATGATTGAGCGGTTTGATTTCTACAAGGAAGCCGAGCATGCGTATGCTGTGCTGGCGACCGGTGAGGACGCGCTGTACGGCTGCGCGATTTTGCAGAAGGGCACGCTCTAAATCAAACGGATTTGAAATGAAACGAGAGAGGAATGCAAAGCCATGTCTAAGCTAGTTGTTTTGTCTATTGATTCGCTCTTTGATGAGGATATGGAGTTTCTGAAAACGTTGCCGAATTTTAAAAAACTGTTTGAGAAGGCT
>URJN01000119.1 GCA_900548125.1 uncultured Eubacteriales bacterium | reverse complement strand
TTTGAGTGCTTCCGTCACGAAGCCGATTTCTCTACAATTTTCTGCGAACCAAACAAAGGCTGTCAATCTTGACGGCCTTTTCGTTTATACAAAAATCCCCGAAGCCCTTTCAGACCTCGGGGATTTCTTACAGTCCTACCCTTTTGCACATCCGCAGGATATACAAAGCCTTTGCGTTGTGCATCGTTTCAAGCACCGCGCTGATTTTATCTGCCGCGCTGACCAGTATGGTCTCCTTATAGCGCGGAAGCGCGATATTCAGCGGAAACATGTGCTTTTTGATGACGTCGCGCTCGATGTCATTCAGCTCAAATTCCTTTTGTGCGTTCTGGAGTGCTTCTTTCGCGTGCGTAAAGCCGTGCATCAGCCGCAGGTTGCCCGGGTCATGCCAGTCATACATGAAGAAATCATGCAACAGCGCACCGCGCACCATGCTTCTCCTGTCCACGTTTACCCGCAGCTTATCCGCCAGTTCAAGCGCAATATAGCTCACGGACAGACAGTGTTCATACCTCGTCACCGCGCCGTGCTGGATGAACGTGCGAAGGGCCTGCATCTTGCCGCTCTTCAGCACATCCTCGCCCAATTCGCACATCTCGCGCAGCGTCGCGTCATCCGAATCGACATAAAACGCCATTGGAATCGCCTTCTTTCAAATCGAAAAAGCTCACTGACCGATAACCGTCATCAAATCGGCAAGGACGTCCGGCTTCATCAGCAGAGCCATCGAAATCTTCGTGCCTGCCGAAAGGACTTCACTCTTGATTTTTTCAATCTCTTCACTGCTGATATTCGTCATGTCGATGGCTTGACCGCCTGCAAACGCGATTTCCTCATACTCGACCTGCTCAAGCGTCACATTCGCCGTCAGCTTTGCCCAATCGGTCACGGCAACGGAAACATCCGCCTTCGTGGTAAAGCTGTTTCCGTCCGTCACGGTCTTTCCTTCAAATGCCGTGACGACGCTCCTGCTGTTTTCGCCGTCCTCGCGCAGGCTCAGTCCAAGGCTTCCGGTAAACGCTTCGGTATCTTCTTCCTTGTCGTTCTTTTCGACCGTGAAGTTCGCTGCTCCGTTGACGCCGAAACCGACCGAAGAACCGTCCGCGGTATTGCGCAGATCGAGATAACCGTTCAGACCGCTCTCGCTCATGCCGTATACGTCCTGTCCGATTTTCACGGTCAAATCGCCGACAACGCGGTTGTCATCATAGAGCTGAAGCTCGCCGTGGCTGGTGGTCGTCGCCTGCTCGTTTTCGTCGTGCTTGACGGAATAATCAAACGAGCCTTCATACGGAAGCACCGTGGTGAACAGCGGCAGCGTCGCATCAAGACCGACCATCGAGCCGTAGTCGTCATAGCTGACAATCAGACCGAGAACATTGTCCGTGCTGTTTTCCCAAACCTTGTCGGTGAACTTGACCAGCTTTTTAAACAGATAGGATACATCGTCATAGGTGCAGAGTGCGCCGTCGTCCGCAATCGCGTGCGAGGGCTGCACCCAGTCCTTTGCCGGATCGATGGTTTCATCCTTGAAGATGCTGTCGATTATCTGGCGCATCTGATAGCGGGTCACGCCCTGCTCGGCAAGCACATCGGCGAGAGCCTGCTGGAATGCCCCCTGCTCGTCGCAGATGGTCGCCGCGATATTCCAGAACAGGGTGTTGAACTCGTCCGCCGTGATTTTGCCGATCATGCGCTGAGCCACGGCGTCACGGGTATCAGTCGCGTCGTAGTAGGTGTCGTCGAAGGTATACAGCTCTCCGGTGTCCATCTGCGTCGCAGAGGTCCAGCCGAGCAGATGGCTGAATATCAGCACGCTGACATCCGACAGCGTGATTTGCAGCCGCTCCATCGCGGGATAGCTCGCAAAGTCCGCATCTTCAACACTCTTGCCCGCAACGCCGCCCAAGAGGTTATCCAGCCCGTTTTCCGCCGCGGTCAGGCTCCCCGCCGGAAGCGCAAGCACGAGCTTGCCGGTCAGGTTGGTCATCATCTGCACAGAGCCGTCCTCGTAGACGAGCGCATCGCCGGTCAGCAGCGTTACATCGTCCAGCGTCACATTGGCGTGGATGCGCGCCGTTCCAAAATCATCATAGAAGGACATTTCAACCTGCATCCTGTCCATCAGGGATGCCAGTGCCTTCCACCAATCCGTATCGGTTTTCTCGTCCAACGTCATGCCCAGCGCAGCACTCAGGTTAATCTGATTGCCGCCGACATAACCGTCGGAAATCACGGTCGTCGTCAGTTCTCCTGCGGTGTAATCGCTCTCCGCCAGCGTTGCCGCCGGCGTCATCAGCATTGCCGCGCTGAGTCCAATGGATAAAACCCTGTTTTTCAAGCTCATCTGTTTTCCTCCTTATAGCCCATCGGCTATCGCCTGCTTCGTCTTTTCTCCAAGCTGTGCGTACAGCCGTGTGCTCAATGCCCGTACCGCTGAGTCAAATGCCGCCTGCACAGTCTGCCCGTCGGCAGGCTGTGCCTCTGCGCCGACCGCCTCCGGAGCTTCTCCGCCCACCGTGACCGACAGCTTCATGCCGCCTTCGAGGAACGTATTGCCGTCCATCTCGATTTTAAGGCTCATGTCGTCCGTAAAGCTCAGCGCATCGTCCCCGCCGTCCGTTGTCGTGATGCGCAGGATGTTCTTGTTCGCCGCGTCCACCTGATTGAGCCGCTGCATGCGCTTTCCGGGCGTGTTGTCCTTGTGCGCAAGCGTCGTGGTAACGGTAATCTTTTCGTTCAGCTTTTCTCCGTCTGCCGTCCAGTTGTTTTGGGCGTTGACCCTGAACGTGGTATGCACGGCATATCCTTCGATTTTCCCCGCCAGCTTAAATGTTGCTGCAATGCTTGCCGTTCCCTTGCGGTTTTTCTGCTCAATCTCGCTTTTGCGCAGCACGCTGTAAGTAAGCTCCAGCCGACTGCGTTCGTCCTTCTCGATGACAAGCTCCGCGGTGTCCTTCGGTGCTTTCCCGCCCGGATGCCGGATAAATCCGGTGATTGTCCATTCTTCTCCGCCCATGCGGACGCTTCCGTCTACATGGATTTTGGTCATTCTCTCGCCGTCGTCGCTCATCGTCCGCGAAACGGAGAATGGGCGAACCACGGTCACGCTCGGCAAAAGCAGCTCGCCCGCCTTTGCGTTTTCCAGCGTGTCCGCCATATCCGTCAGGGCAGCGCGCTCCAAAATCGGCGTCTCCTGAATCCTCGCAGCAAAGTCAGCCTTCGCGCTTTGCGCTTCGTCCGGCGTCGCCGTCAACCCCAGCAGCTCGGAAATATCCATCGTCTGCCCGTCGAGCATCAGCCGCGCCTGCGTCTCATCCGCCGTCAGCGCAGCGTGCATCAGCGTTTCGCCGTTGCGGGAAAGGGTCAGTTCATCGGTATCGCCGCCGCCCCGATAATTCAGGGTCGTGCCGTCCAAAAGCGTTTTCAGCACGGAAAGATTGCGTGCGTAGAACGCATGCTCCGCCGTCAGCGTTGCCTCTGCGCTGACCGCCTGCCCCTGCTTCATCCGCTCGTTCAGCTCGACAAAGCCGGGCGAAAAGCAGTCAACGCCGGGCAGCTCCTGTGCGCATGCGCATGCCGCCGTCATAACAAGCAGCAGAAGTGCCAGCAGTATTCCAGTCTTTTTCATACGTCCTCCTTTTGGATTTGACGAATGAACCGTTAATTTTCTTCCCGAATTTTTTCGATTGAGGCTTTGCGTCGGGAAACCCGTACGGAAACGCTTTGCGCTTCCCTATAAGCTCTGCGAATCTCCCGCCCAATTCAGCCTTTTATTCGTCCCTTTCGGCGGGTTCGTCTTCCCAAACAGCGACCTCTCCGAGTACCCGGCTGTCCAGAATCATCTTTCCCGCTTCCAAATCCACCCTGCGAACCACGCGCTTGAGTGCCGGAATCATCAGCTCTCCGCGCGCCGTATCAAATACATAGACGTCGCACACGCTGTTCGGCTTGAGTACGTCGCAGAGCTTTCCGATTTTTTCTCCGTTTTCATCCACCGCCTCCAGCCCAATCAGCTCACAGACGAAATTCTCGTCCTCGCCGAGCTTGATGGCGTGTGCGCGGTCGATATAGACCTCCGTGCCGCGGAGAGCTTCCGCCGCGTCGCGGTCATTCACGCCCTCCAGCTGCAAAAACGCAAAGCCGTCATAGCTTCTGCCTTTTTTAACGCCGCACGGAACATACTGTCCATTCTGTTTGAGAAACACCGTTTCCAGACGCGCGTATCGGGTCATATCCTCGGTCATCGCGCGCAGCTTCACCTCGCCGCGAATACCTTGAGGGCGCACGATTTCGCCAATCTGCAAATAGTCCTGCTGCATATCCGTTCATCCTCCTGCCACATTTGCGGCGAATATACAACATGCCGCGCATTACTGCGCGGCATGCTTATGCGTTTTCCTTTGGCGTTGCCAAACGCGGCATGCCTGCTTAGAGAATCTCGACAAAAACGGGCTTCTCGCTGCGTGCGGTTGCCGCCTTGACGACAGAACGGATGGACTTGGCGATACGACCCTGTTTGCCGATCACTTTGCCCATATCGTCCGGACCGACGCTCAGCTCGATGATGGTGGATTCAGGACCGTCCACGGTCTTGACCTGCACCAGCTCGGGATGATCCACCAGTGTCGAGGCAATGTAGCGAACCAGTTCTTCCATTGTCACGCCTGCCTTTCCGGGCTTCGCCCGCTTCTTGGATAAAGGGCGTTTCCCCGCCTTTTATCGCGATGTCAATCAGGCGATCGCGCCGGACTTCTTGAGCAGCGCGCGGACGGTGTCGGTCGGCTGAGCGCCGTTCTTGATCCACTGCTGAGCCTTCTCAGCGTCGATCTTCAGCTCAACGGGGTTGGAAACCGGGTTGTAGTAGCCCAGCTCGTCGATGAAACGACCGTCGCGGGACGCACGCTCGTCCGCAACAACAACGCGATAGAACGGCTTCTTCTTCATGCCCATTCTCTTCAGACGAATCTTAACCATAGTGGTGTTCCTCCTTATAATTAGAACAAAATAATAGATTTATGACCTCAATCAAGTGATTGTCGGCATCGGCTCAGCGCATCGGCGGCAGGCGGAAACGCCCTTTCTTGCCGCGCGTCTGGTTCATGACCATCTTCATCTGCTTCTTCATATCGTCGAATTGGCGGATGAGCTGGTTGACATCCTGAACGGTCGTTCCGCTGCCCGCTGCAATGCGGCGGCGGCGGCTGGCGTTGAGGATATCGGGATAACGTCTTTCTTTAGGCGTCATGGAGCGGATAATCGCTTCCGGCTTCTTCATTGCGTCGTCCGGAATGTCGATATCGCCCAGCGCACTCATGCCCGGCAGCATTTTGAGGATGCCGGAGAGCGGACCCATCTTTTTAATCTGCTGCATCTGCGTCAGGAAGTCGTCGAGCGTAAAGTCGGCGTTCTTCATGCGTCTGGCGAGGTCGCCCGCCTGTTCGGGGTCGATTTCAATGTTTTCCTGCGCCTTTTCGATGAGCGTCATCACGTCGCCCATGCCCAGAATTCTGGACGCCATGCGCTCCGGATGGAACGGCTCCAAATCACCGAGCTTTTCGCCCGTACCGGCGAATTTGATTGGCTTGCCCGTCACCGCGCGAACAGAGAGTGCCGCGCCGCCGCGGGTATCGCCGTCCAGCTTGGTGAGGATGACGCCGGTGATTTCCAGCTTTTCATTAAAGGTGTTGGCAACGTTTACCGCGTCCTGACCGGTCATCGCGTCGATGGTCAGCAGAACCTCGCTCGGGTGAACGGCTTCGCAGATTCTGTGAAGCTCCTCCATCAGAGCCTCGTCGATGTGCAGACGACCCGCCGTATCGAGAATCACCACATCGCGCTGATGCGTGCGGGCGTACTCGATGGCTTCCTGCGCAGTCTTGACCGGATCCTGCGTGCCATGCTCATAAACCGGAACGCCGACCTGCCCGCCGACAACCTGCAGCTGCTTGATGGCGGCGGGGCGATAGATATCGCAGCCGACCAGCAGCGGCTTCTTGCCGTCCTTCTTGAGCCAGTTCGCCAGCTTGGCAGACATCGTCGTCTTACCTGCGCCCTGCAAGCCGCAGAGCATAAAGACCGAAATCGGCGAGGAGCTGTATTGCAGGCGGGCATTGCTGCCGCCCATCAGCGCAGTCAGCTCTTCGTTGACAATCTTGATGACCTGTTGCTGTGCGTTCAGACCGTTCTGCATCTCCAGCCCGACGCAGCGTTCGGTCGCCTTCTTCACAAAGTCCTTGACGACCTTGTAGTTGACGTCCGCTTCCAGCAGTGCCATGCGCACCTCGCGCATGACCAGCTTGACGTCTTCCTCGGTCAGGCTGCCCTTGCCGCGAACTTTGCCGAACGCCTGCTGAAGCCGCTGGGTCAATCCTTCAAAGGCCATCTTACTCCTCCTCTTGTGAAAGCAGCCGCGTCAGGATTTCTCTTGCGCGCCGCGCCTTCTCGCCCTCCGCGCCTTCCAGCACGTTCAGGCTTTCCTCAAGTCCCTGCGTCATGCTTCGATAGCGCGCCAGCAGACCGAGCTGCTTTTCATACGCCTCGAGCTGACGCTCTGCGCGGTGAACCGCATCATAAACCCCCTGTCGGGAGATGCCTTCCCGCGCGGCGATCTCCGAAAGGGAAAAATCCTCGTTGCAATACAGGGAGAGCAGCTTCTGTTGTCTCTCAGTGAGCAGCGGGCCGTAAAAATCATACAGCCAGCCGGTTTCAATGCGATTCGACACAGGCACCTCCCGCGTCAAGTTCAAAGCCTTGACAGCTCGGTTATTGTATCACAACTCCATCTGCCTGTCAAGGCTTTTTGCTTGACAAGATTCTGTTTTTCTGTCTTTCAATCCATCTTGCCCTCTGCTC
>URJN01000118.1 GCA_900548125.1 uncultured Eubacteriales bacterium | reverse complement strand
GCCCTCTGTCCGCGTAAAGGCGTTGCCTCTTTTCAGCGAAGCCGTTTGCGATATACAATCAAAAATAAACACAATGCTCATGATAGCGTCATCGTACTATGCCCGCCTGCCACCTGTCAAGTGCGTTTTCGCCTGCCGTCGAAGTCTCATAAACCCAGCACCATTCACCCTTGCAGGGCGATATGTTTTCCGATTTTCGCTTTCAGGGTTTCCTTTCTTTCAGCAGGCTCGGCATATATAAAATAATCAGTCTCCCAACACCAATTGCTCGGCATTGGGAGACTGAACGATGAGCAGGACGCCTTGTCCTGTATTTAAAACGAAAGCGTTTCCAGCACGCTCAGCACATCCAGCACCTGTGCGCGGCTCACGCGGTCGCTCGGCGCATTTCTCTCGGCGCATTGCACGAAATGCGTCAACTCGCGCAAAAACCATCCACTCGGCGGCAGATTGATTCCGCAGGGCACCTTGATTTCGTCCTCTACGTCGAATCGGGTCACCTGCCCATCCGCGCCGTAGCCGGTCAGTCCCTTGTCGTCGCAGACGAGCATGCCGCGCTCAAAATACACGCGCCATCTGGCGGTAAACGGTATGCAGGCGTTGAACCACGCCGCCTCCGCGCTGACCGTCAGCCCGTTTTGATAACCGTAGCGAATCCGATATTGGTCGCAGATGTCGCTGTCCTTTCGGCGGCATGCCGTGTAGTCCACGCTGTCCGGTTTTCCGAATACGCTGACCATCACGTCCAGATCATGCACATGCAGATCAAACGGCAACAGACCGCTCTTTTCCCTGTCAAACAGCCAATTTCCCTTGCTCCAAGCCGGACGCTGGGACAGCCGCTCGAAGCAGGCGTCCAGCGGCTCGCCGTAGAGCCGCTCGTCCACAATGCGGTGCAGCTGCTCCACCTCGCGCGTAAACTGCAAGACCTGCGCCACATAGAGCTGCACGCCGTTTGCCTGCGCCGCGTCAAACATCTCCTGCGCATCCTTCAGATGCAGCGCAATCGGTTTTTCGCAGATGACCGGCTTCTTGCAGGCCAGTGCTTCCAACACAACTGCCTTGTGCAGGTAAGTCGGCACGCACACATCGAACAAATCAATCTGTTCTCGCTGATTGGCTTCGGTTACGCTTTCATACAGCGGCAGACCCCACTGCTCCGCGTGCTGTCGGTCGCTCTCGCCTCTGCCGACAATCGCGACGACCTGCGCGTGTTCGATGTGTTGGTAATTCATGTAGTGGCACGTTCCCATTCCGCCCGCGCCAACCAACGCAATTCTCACCTTGTATCTCCTTTACAGTTCAAAGCCGTGCGCCGTCAAATAAGCCGCACTGTCTGCCACAGCCTGATTGACCGCTGCCAAGCTGCCTGCGCCTTCCGGCGTAAACTCGATTTCGATGCTCAGCGGGCAATCGTTTCCGGCGGCTTTCAATTCTTCAAAGATTGCCGGAAAATCGATGTGTCCCTTGCCCAGTGCCGGAAAATCCCATACGTCGTCCCTGCCGCCCTTATCCTTGATGTGGATATAAGCCGTTTCCGCCATGCAGGTTTTCAAATCCTGTACGGGATCCACGCCGCCGTAGAAAATCACGTTTGCCGTATCGTAGTTCAGCTTCACGCGGGGACTTCCGATTTTGCGGACAATGCGCGCCAGCTTTTCTCCCGTGCCATGCTCCTTGCCATGCGTTTCCAGCACGAGAATCAGGTTGTTTTCCTCCAGCATCGGAATCAGCGACGCGACGCGACGAGCCACCTCGTCGTCGTCCGCCACGGCTTTATTGGCAAGATGCGCCTCGCCGATGGAAGAAACGATATACTGACAACCGAAGAACGCCGCCAGACGAATGTTCTTTTCAAAATCGGGGATGCGTTCCGGATCCATCAAATTGCAGTGACCGCTCATGGAGAACGGAATCAGCTCGTTTTGGCGAAGCAGATTCTGAATGGCAAGCAGCCGTTCAAAGGACATATCCGGAAAAACATGCTCTGTCCAGCCCTTTGTCGCCGTCAGCTCGATATAATGGAAGCCCGCTTCGCGAATGCCCGCTATCGCTTCCTCGATGGTATAGCCATGATAACAGTTGGAATTCACAGCGATAATGCGCTTCATGCAGCGTCCCTCCCCGATTACACTTCGCTCGTCTTGACCCTGCGTCCCGTTTCGGAGGATTCAATCGCCGCAAAAACCGCGCGCATCGCCGTCAACACGCTCTGCGCGTCGATGCCCTGCACGGCAGGGTTCTTCAGGCATTCCACAAGCAGGTCGATGACGCCGGACTTGGTCTGGTTGTCGTTGGTCTGGATGGCATCCACATCGTAGCAGACGCGGGAGCCGTCCTTCTTTTCCAAAATGAGCGTATGCTCCGGATCGTCGTAGATGCGCAGAACGCCCTTCGTTCCGTTGATGACCGTGGAATTATCCTCCGGACCGTAATTCGTCCACGAGGCGGTCATCGTACCGACCGCGCCGCCATCCATGTGGTAGATGCAGAACGCGTTGTCGTCCACCGTGATGGGGCTTCCGTCGGAGAATTTTTTGTCCAGCGTGCAGAGCTGTGCTTCCACCTCATCGACGGTCTGCCCAATCAAATACTGGATGAGATCCGTCTTATGCACGCCCAAATCCGCCATCGCGCCCATTGCGGCACGCTTTTTGTCAAAGAACCAGGTGCTTTGACCCGGATCGACACTCCACGTTTCCGGACCGCCGTGGCGGAATGCCGTCGCGAACGTGATTACGCTGCCAATCTCGCCCTGCTCAATTAGCTCGCGTGCCTTGACATGTGCGCCCGCCAGACGCTGGTTCTGGTCAATCATCAGCTTTTTGCCGCTCTTCTTCGCCGCGCTGACCATGCGTTCGCAATCCTCCAGCGTCGTCGCCATCGGCTTTTCGCACAGCACATGCTTGCCCGCCTCCAGCGCAGCAACCGCAATCTGCGCATGGCTGGTGTTCGCCGAGCAGATGCTCACCGCGTCCACGTTCGGGTCTGCCAGCAGGGCTTCCACGCTGTCGTAAGACTTTGCGCCGTAACGCTCCGCCAGCTCCTGCGCACGCGCCGCGTTCAAATCATAAAATGCGGTGAGCTGTGTGTCGGGATTGTCCGCATATTCGGGGATATGACGAACCTGCGCAATTTTGCCGCAGCCAATGATACCGATATGAAACATGCTCTTTTTCCTCCCTTAGCTCGCCTTTTCCTTCTTTTGCAGCAGCACCGCGCCGATGACGATGATGCCCTTGAACGCCTCGCGCAGGAACGGAGGCACGCCGATGAGGTTCAGCAGGTTATTCATCACCGCCAGAATCAGCATGCCCAGCACAGAGCCGACCACCGATCCGCGTCCGCCGCTCATGCTCGTGCCGCCGATGATAACCGCCGCAATCGCGTCCATTTCGTATCCGCTGCCCGCGTTGGCATAGTCCATGCTGCCGATTCGGGCAATCTGAATGACCGCCGTCACCGCGACCAGCGCACCCATGAGCGCGTAGACACGACGCTTGACCGCACGAACATTCACACCGCTGAGCTTGCTGGTGCGCTCATTCGAGCCGATGGCAAACACCTGACGTCCAAACGCCGTATGCTTGCTGACCACATGCAGAATCACCGCCAGGGCAAGCCAGTAGAGAATCGGAAGGATGATTTCGCCGCCGATACGCGCATTGGAAATCTTCAAAAACGCCTTCGGTACGGTGGGCGACGCCTTCTGCATGCACTGCTGCGTCACGCTGCGGCAAATCTTCATCATGCCGAGCGTCGCGATAAACGGCGGCATGCCGAAATGCGCAACCAGAACGCCCGTGCATTCACCCAGCAGTACGCCGAGCAGCACGCCGACGGCGATAGCGATAATAAACGCCGGAATGCCGGTGATGCCCAGCCCCGCAAGCAAGCCGGAGGGACCGCTGTCAATCAGCGACATGATGACCGCGCCGATTGCCACCATCGTCGAGCCGACCGCCAGATCAATGCCGCCCGAAATGATGACGAACGTCATGCCCAGCGCGATGATGCCTACGCCTGCGTTGTTGCGCAGAATGTTGATCCAGTTTCGGGAAAACGCCGCAAACCACTCGCCGAAGGAGGCATAATCAAACCCCAGCGCAAGAATCTGCAAAATCACCATCACCAGCAGCGCGATGCCCGTAGAAAACAGCGGCTTGCGCTTCCAGTTATCGGTGAACCACGCCAGAAAACCTTTTTTGTTGGTCTTTTCCATAGTCGTTTTTTCTCCTTTATCCGCATCAGCCGCCGGTTGCCAGCCGCATGATTTCATGCTCCGTCATCGTTTCTCCGCGCACTTCGCCAACGATAGCACCGTGATACATCACCAGTGCGCGGTCGCAGACGCGGATAATTTCCTGCGCTTCGGAGGAAAGCACGATCACCGCGACCCCCTCCTTCGCCAGCTTGAGAATGATGTCGTAGATTTCTTCCTTCGCGCCTACGTCAACGCCCTGCGTCGGGTTATCCAGAATGAGTACCTTCGGCTCACAGCTCAACCACTTTGCCAGCACGACCTTTTGCTGGTTGCCGCCGGACAAGCTGGTGATCGAGTCGCTCTCTTTGCCCATCTTGATATGCAGCGCGGCTTTTTCCTTTTCAAACTGAGCCCGCTGCCGCACATGATCGAGCAGACCATGGCGCATCAGTTCGCGCCATGAAACAATCGTTCCGTTTTCAAGGATCGACATATCCTTGATGATGCCGTTTTCCTTGCGGTTGCGCGGCACATACGCAATGCCAAGCTGTTTAGCCTGCCAAGTCGATGTGATGCGCACCGGTTTTCCGCCGAGCCGGATTTCACCCTCGCTGATGGTTTCCGCGCCGAAAACCGCGGAAAACAGCTCGCTTCTGCCGTCTCCGAGCAGACCCGTAACGCCCAGAACCTCGCCCGCATATGCCGTCAAATCCACATTGCGGAAATACGGCTCCTGCGTCACGCCATGCAGACTCAGGCGTTCCTCGCCTCTCTGCGCTCCGCTGCCGAGCTTTTCCGTGCGGACATCATGACCGACCATGAAGCGAGCCAAATCGGACGTGGTCACGTCCTTCACGCTGCCACTGGCGACCATCACGCCATCGCGCAAAACCGTATAGCTGTCGCAGATTTCCATAACCTCCCGCAGCTTATGCGAGATAAAGACGATACCCACCTGTTGTTCCCGCAGCTGCCGCAGGATGGTGAACACCTTTTCGATTTCCGGATCGGTCAGGGACGTCGTCGGCTCGTCCATGATGATAATCTTCGCGTTCATCAGCAAAGCGCGGCTGATTTCCACGATCTGCTTAT
This sequence comes from uncultured Eubacteriales bacterium, assembly GCA_900548125.1. Taxonomy (GTDB): domain Bacteria; phylum Bacillota; class Clostridia; order Christensenellales; family Aristaeellaceae; genus Ventricola. The sequence continues at coordinate 1,587 of URJN01000118.1, read as the reverse complement.
ACGACGCATCCAGATTGCGCACCATCTCTTTGGGATCGAGCGTCAGCCCCATGCGCTCAAATACGCGGCGCGTCTCCTCAATCATCCGCTTATGGTCAAGAAGCCCGTTCTTCTTTTTCAGCTCGCGCCCGATAAACATGTTTTCGTAAATCGGCAGATCATTGATGAGGTTCAACTCCTGATGGATAAACGCGATGCCCGCATCCAGCGACTGCGCCGGCGAATCAAATTTCATCTTTTTGCCATCCAGCAGAATCTCGCCCGAATCCGGCTGCAAAACGCCGCCCAGAATATTCATCAGTGTCGATTTGCCCGCACCGTTTTCGCCAAGCAGCGCACAGATTTCGCCCTCGCTCAGCTGAAAGCCCACGGACTTGAGCACTTCGTTGGAACCAAACGATTTGCAGATTCCGTCCATTTTCAGTTTCATGCTTGTCCCCCTGCTTTTGGATATGAAAATGGGCTATGGCTTACGCCATAGCCCCGTTCCCCGCTGCCGCCGCAGGGCGGTCACGGCGAAGAAATTTCATCAATACACAGTGTTGTTCGGATCGAGGTATTCGTCCACGTTGCTGCGATCCACGATCGTCGTCGGAATCACCAGAACCGGATCAACCGTCTCGCCCTTCAGCACGGAAACCGCCATATCCACGGCCTCGCGCACCATCAGCGGGCTGTACAGCGCGGAGCAGATGTTGATGTCTTCGTGTTCCTTGATGATCTTGAAGTATTCCTGGCATCCGCCGCCGCCGGTGATGACCTTGATATCGGTGCGGCCGGCATCTTCGATCGCCTGAAGCACGCCGATGGAGGTTTCGTCATCCAGGCTGTAAACCGCGTCAATCTGCTTGTTCGCCGCGAGGATATCGGTGAAGTCCTTCAGACCGTCTTCACGGGTGAAAGCAGTCGCGTATTCGATTACGTTCATTTCCGGCGCGATTTCCTTAATCGTGTCGTTGAAGCCCTTCATGCGCAGCTCGGAAACGCTGCCGCTGGTCGGAACCGGAAGCGCCACGACGGTACCGGTGGTGCCGATCTTCTCGACGATGTACTTGGCGGACTCAACGCCCATGCCCTCGTTGTCGCCGGTCACGCGATACACGCCGTCGGCATCGATTACGATATCAAAGTTCACAACCGTGATGCCGGAATCAATCGCGTTCTGAATCGGCACTTCCATGCCTTCCCACTGCGGGAAAGCAACGATCGCCTGAGCACCCCAGGTCATGAGGTCGTCCAGCTGAGTGGTCATTTCCTCGGCGTTGTTCGAGGTATAGAGCTTGTAATCGACTTCGTCCGCCAGAGCGAGGCATTCCTGCTCGGCGTTATAGGCGACGCCCGCAACCCAGCCATGCGTAACGGCGGGAGCGAGGATGCCAATCTTGTACTTGCCTGCCGCGGAACCCACGGCGCACAGTGCCATGCAAAGCACCAACGCAAGAACGAGCGTCAAAATCTTTTTCATACCATTCTTCCTCCTTCAGAAAGATCCTTCATTTTTGAAGCGGGATGTGTTTCGTTCTCCCCGCTTCTCGTTGTCCATATTTTAACACGCACGAATATATATGTCAATTCAAATGGATTTAT
>URJN01000117.1 GCA_900548125.1 uncultured Eubacteriales bacterium | reverse complement strand
ATATCAATCATGCATGAGGAGTCGATATTGATGAAAGCCGTTATCTACGCCCGCTATTCTTCCGACAACCAGCGCGAGGAATCCATCGAAGGACAAATCCGCGAGTGTACGGCTTTCGCGGAGAAGAACGACATCACCGTTTTGAAGCACTACATCGACCGCGCCTATTCCGCGCGGACAGACCATCGTCCCGCATTTCAGGAGATGATTAAGGACAGCGACAAGCACCTGTTCGATATGGTCATCGTCTGGAAGCTCGACCGTTTTTCCCGTGACCGTTACGACAGCGCCCGCTATAAGGTACTGCTCAAGAAGAACAACGTCCGCGTCGTTTCCGCCACCGAGGTGATTTCTTCAGGCGCAGACGGCATCCTGCTGGAATCCGTCTTGGAGGGCTTTGCAGAGTATTATTCTGCCGATCTCGCCGAGAAGGTGACGCGCGGCATGACAGAGAACGCTTTGAAATGCAAATTTAACGGCGGTTCCATGCCCATCGGCTACGTGATTGACGAAGAACAGCACTTCCAAATCGACCCACTGACTGCTCCCTTCGTTCTGGAAGCCTTCAAGCGCTATATTGAGGGAGCAACCATGAAGGAGCTGATCGACTTCTTTAAGGAAAAGGGCATCAAAAACAAAAATGGCGGAGATATCAATTACAACAGTATTCAACGCATGTTGAACAATCGACGCTACATCGGTGAGTATGCCTTCCGCGATATCGTTGTACCTGGCGGCATCCCAGCCATCATTCCCAAAGAACTCTTTGACCGCGTACAGGCTAAACTCGCCAAAAACAAGAAATCCCCTGCCCGTCATAAGGCAGAGGAAGACTATCTGCTGACCACCAAACTGTTTTGTGGCTGCTGCGGCGCATATATGTGTGGGGATAGCGGAAAGGGACGCAGCGGCGAAGTTCATCGCTACTATAAATGCGTATCCATCAAGAAACGACGTGCAACCTGCAGCAAAAAATCAGTTCGCAAGGATTGGATTGAAGACATCGTCGTAAACGCAACCATGAAGATGCTGATGAGCGACACGACCATCGACGCGATTGTTTCCGCGCTGATGACCTTACAGGATGCGGAGAACGTCAATCTTCCGCTGTATGAAAAGCAGCTCAAAGAAACCAACGTTGCCATCAACAACCTGCTCAACGCCATTCAAGCGGGGATCCTCAATCGTTCCACCAAGGAACGCTTTGACCAGCTCGAAGCCGCACGCGACGAGCTGGAAAACAAAATCGCCGCAGAAAAGTTAGCGAAGCCCCGCATTACTGAAGAACAGTTGCGCTTCTTTCTTGACCGCTTTCGCAAACTCGATGTACGGCAGCTTTCACACCGTCGGATGTTGATTGATACATTCATCAATGCGGTTTTCCTTTATGATGATAAACTGGTTCTGACCTACAATTTCCGCGAGGGAACAGAAACAATCACGTTTGATGACCTGAAAAACAAACTGGGAGAAGGATTTTCGGGTTCGGATATGAGTTCGGTCGCTGCACCAAATAAGGAATCCGGCAATTGTTGGGTTCCTTTAATTTTTCCTTTCAGCATAAGAAAAAAATCATCCTGCCTCATCCGTATTGTATTTTCCTCATCTTCCATCGTGCAAACGCTTTTTACGCTGATTATGCCACGGATTATGACACAAAAAGAGCTGACTTTTCCCAAGAAGGGAACAATCAGCTCTTTTTCAACGTATAGAAATTGGACCGAGCAGGCAAAACTCATCGTTTTGCAGATTTTGGCAGAGGTGCGGGCAGGTTCAACCCGCGTTTCGTATGGATTTCCTTACGCCGCCGACAAATCCATCCTGTCAAGCAGCCGCTCCATCACCTTGACGCAGAGCATCAGCAGATCCTCGCGGTTGAGCGTCGGGTCTTTGAGCGTCAGCGTAACCGGCAGCGCGGCGTTGAGCGTCAGCCGCTTATCAAAGCCCGTCAACGCCTTAAACAGCTTTTGCCCGTCTACCTGCGCGTTTGCCGCAAAGCGCATATCGATTCTGCCATCCACCTGTGCGGCGCGGTCGATGCCCAGCTTGCTGCACATCGCCTTGAGGTACGCAACAGCCACGAGGTTCGCCACGCAGAGCGGCTCGTCGCCGAAGCGATCGACCAGCTCCTCCTCCACGTCGTCGCGCTGTGCTGCGGTCGTGATAGACGCAATACGCTTGTAGACCTCCAGCCGCTGCTTGTCGCCGGTGACATATCCATTCGGCAGATACGCATTGACATGCACATCCATGCGGGTTTCGATATCGCGGTTGAGCTTGGGGGCTTCGCCCTGCGCCTCCAGCACGGCTTCCTCCAGCAGCTTGCAGTACAGGTCATAGCCGATATTGGCGAGATGTCCGCTCTGCTGAGGTCCGAGCAGGTTGCCCGCGCCGCGCAGCTCCAAATCGCGCATGGCAATGCGGAAGCCGGAGCCAAACTCCGTGAACTCGCGGATGGCGTCCAGACGCTTCTGCGCCGTTTCAGAAAGCACCTTGCCCGGGCGCACCGTGAAATACGCATATGCCAGACGGTTGGAACGTCCGACACGTCCGCGCATCTGATACAGCTGTCCCAGACCGAAGTGATCCGCGTCATAAATAATCAGTGTGTTCGCCATCGGGATATCCAATCCCGACTCGATGATCGTCGTACACAGCAGAACGTCAAACTTCTGCTGGCTGAAATCGAGCATGACGTCTTCCAGCGCATGCTCGCGCATCTGCCCGTGTGCGATGGCGATTCGCGCTTCCGGCACGAGTTTGGAGAGCTGGCGGTAGCACTGTTCGATTGAGCCGACGCGGTTATAGAGGAAAAACACCTGACCGCCGCGTCCCAGCTCGCGCAGGATAGCGTCGCGGATGACGCTGTCCTGATATTCCATCACATAGGTCTGAACGGGATAGCGCGCCTGCGGCGGCGTTTCCAGCAGGCTCATATCGCGAATGCCGACCATGGACATATGCAGCGTGCGCGGAATCGGCGTGGCGGACATGGTCAGCACATCCACCGTCTTTTTCATGTTCTTGATGGTTTCCTTATGCCCCACGCCAAAACGCTGCTCTTCATCGACGATGAGCAGCCCCAACTCCTTAAACTTCACGTCCTTGGCGAGCAGGCGGTGCGTGCCGACGATGATGTCGATTTCGCCGTCCTTGAGCCTGCGCAGGGTTTCCTTCTGCTCCTTGGCGGAACGGAAGCGGGACAGCACATCCGCATGCACAGGAAAGCCCTCAACGCGGCGCATCAGCGTATTGTAGTGCTGCTGGGCGAGGATGGTCGTCGGCGCGAGGATGGCGACCTGCTTGCCGTCCATCACCGCTTTAAACGCCGCGCGCAGCGCAACCTCCGTCTTGCCGTAGCCGACGTCGCCGCAGAGCAGGCGGTCCATCGGCTGAGCGCGCTCCATGTCGCGCTTGATTTCTTCCGTCGCCTGAAGCTGATCGGGCGTTTCGTCGTAAGGGAAATTCTCCTCAAACTCCTGCTGCCACGGCGTGTCCGGTCCATACGCATAGCCCGTGTTCTTCTGCCGCTCGGCGTAGAGCTTCACGAGGTCAAACGCCAGCTCCTTTAAGCTGTCGCGAACCTTGCTCTTCTGCTTTTCCCAGTCCTTTCCATCCAGTCGGGAGAGCTTGGGCGCGGTGCCTTCGCCGCCGCCGATGTACTTCTGGATGCGATCCAGATGATCGACCGGAATATACAGCTTGTCGCTGCCCAGATACTGCACAACCAGATAATCGCGGCTCGCGCCCTCGCTGGTCAGCCGCTTGGTTCCCTGATAAATACCGATGCCGTGCGTTTCATGAACGACATAATCACCGACATTCAAATCGGTAAAGGACGCAATCTTGCTGCCCTGCTGTTTTTTCGGCTTGCCCTTTGCGCCCTTCGCACCGTATACGTCGCCGCTGGCGATGACCGCGAGCTTGATTTCCGGATACTGAAAACCGCCGGAAAGCGTCAGCGGATAAATGCGGCATTCGCCCGCCTTCGGCGCCTGTGCGCCCAGCTCGTCAAACGCTGCCTTCACGCCCTCGTCCTCAAACGACTGGCTCATGCGTTCGCCGCGCGCCGTGCCGCCGGAAAGGACGATGATGCGCCATCCGTCCTGCATCCAGCGCGTGAAATCCGCGCACATATCGTGCGTGCGCCCGCCGTAGTTGCCCGCGCCCATGCCGCCCATCTGCGCCAGCAGGGTCGGCTTGAGCTTGGCGACCGGACGCAGAATGGTCGTCATCGCCAGCAAGGTCGTTTCGCTCACGGCGTCCAGCATCTGCTCCTGCGTCAGCATCAGGTTCCGCTGCTCCGGAAGAGCCTCGCCGCGCTCAAGTGCCGCGGAAAACGCCTGATCGAACTCGCCGCTCCGGCTGTCCATACGCGCAAAGAGTGCTTCCGGTTCATCCATCACGACAATCGGGCGAACCATATAATCCAAAATGGTTTCCGTCTGCCCGTAAAGCAGATTCATGTATTTTTCAAACGCACGGTTGCTGACGCCGTTCTCCATCTGCGCAACGGCGGCGCGCAGCTTTTCGCCAAAGCGCTCCATCGTGCGGTTTTCGCGTGTGAACGCCGACGAAACCGCCACCTCGCCCTCCTCCAGCGGAAGATCGGCAAGCGTCGCGTCGTCGTCCTTCTTTTCCTGTCCGCGGGTCACGACGGCTTCCTGACGGGCGAGCGCTTCCAGCAGCATTTTTCCGAGTGCCTCCGCGCCCTCCTGCGGAACGGGTGCTTCGCTCGCGGGCGGAATGACCACCTCCTGCATATTGCCCTGACTGCGCTGGCTCATGACGTCAATCGCTCGAATGGAGTCCAGCTCGTCGTCAAAAAACTCAATGCGCACCGCGCTGAGCGCGTCAGCCGGATAGATATCCACGATGCCGCCGCGCACGGAGAACTGTCCCTTGCCCTCGACCATGTATTCCCGCGTATAGCCCGCCGCAAGCAGCCGCTCGATGAGCTGATCCGTCGGCAGCACATCGCCCACGCGCAGGGAAATCGTGTTTGCGCTGAACACCGCGCGCGGCATCACGCGATGCAGCATCGCATCCACAGGCGCAACGATGGCGCGAATCTCGCCGCTGACGAGCTTGCGCATTGCTTCAATGCGGCGATAAGCGACATCGCGGCTTGCCGCCACATCCTGATAAAATGTAATTTCCCGCGCAGGAAACAGGCTGACCCCGCCGCCCATCAGCGCGGATACATCCTCCATCGTCTGCGCCGCGCTTCGTTCGCTGTCACAGAGAAAGACAAGCGGTCTGCCCGTCCTCGCCGCCAGTGCGCACGCCAGATGCGCCTTCTGCGCCCCCGCCAGACCGGAAGCCGCGATGACCGCGCCATCCTGACGGCTTTCCTCCGCTATCTGCTCAAACGGCTGATAACCTTCAAGCACATCAAAGAGAAAATGCGTTTGCATGATTGCTCCTTTACCCGTTTCACACCGGCGCGTTCGCCATGCGCATCGCGCTTGCCAGTCCGTTCTTCATCATGTCCTCCACGACATCCGCGGCGCGGAGGAAGGCTTCAAACTGCGTCTTTCTGTCCTCCTCGGTCTGGTAATGACTCAGCACCCAGTCGGCAAGCTCCCAGCCCTCCGGCTTTTTGCCCACGCCGACGCGCAGACGCGGGAAGTCCTGCCTGCCCAAAAGCCCGATGACCGAGCGCATGCCGTTATGCGTGCCCGCACTGCCCTTTTCGCGCATGCGCAGCTTGCCCAGCGGCAGGTCGATATCGTCATAGACGAGCAGCAGCCTGTCCATCTCCGGCTTATACCACGAAACCAGCTCCGTGACGCATTGACCGGAGAGGTTCATAAACGTCTGCGGCTTGACCAGCACGAGCTTTTCTCCGCCGACAAAGCCCTCGCCGATCAGCCCGTGCATGGCATTTTTGGTCAGCGCAATGCCGTGCTTTTCGCTCAGCACGTCAATGACGTCAAAGCCGACATTGTGCCTTGTTCTTGCGTATTCCTTACCCGGATTTCCGAGTCCGACTACGATGAGCATATATGCCTCCGTTTCCCAAAACAGCCTATGCGGGAATGCCGTCCAAGGGCATTCCCGCTGAATTCTGCTGATTGTTCGTGTTTTTGGTTAATCTGGAATTCCGTTCTGTCATCGGTTTAAGCCCGATGTCCTCGGATTCCCCGCCGCGCTTTTCTTTAAAGGAAAAGCCGCTGCCGCATGTATGTTACGCCTTGCCCTTCTCGACAGCCTGAGTCAGCCAGCTTGCCGGATGGATGTTTGCCGTTCCGTTGCTCTCGTCCGTGCCTTCCATGACGAGCAGGGATTTCACGCCGTCCAGACGCTTCTTCACCGGCTCCTGTGTGGAAACCAGCACGCATACGCCGACGACCGTCACCGCGAACTCGCGCATCATGTCCACCATGCCGCGCGCCGTTCCGCCCGCACGCATGAAGTCATCCACGATCAGCGCACGCTGACCCTCCTTGACCGCGCGGCGGGAGAGGCTCATCGTCTCCACCCGATTGCCCGAACCCGACAGATAATTGATATTCACCGCCGGACCTTCGTAGACCTTGCTGTCCCTGCGGACGATGACCATCGGCACACCCAGTGCGCGCGCCGCCATCATCGCAATCGGGATACCCTTGGTCTCCATCGTCAGAACGAAATCCGGTTCCGCGCGATAAAACTGAGAGGCGATAATCGTGCCCATGCGCTCTACGATATCGGGCATCGCCATGATGTCCGCCATATAGATGAAGCCGCCCGGCAGGACGCGCCCCGGCGCCGCCAGCATCTGCGCCAAATCCTTGACGCTGCGATAGGCGTCCTCCGGTGTAAGCACAGCGCGATATCGGACGCCGCCGGCGGCGCCCGTCACCGTATCGAGCTGACCGAGATGAAACTGCGCAAAAACG
>URJN01000116.1 GCA_900548125.1 uncultured Eubacteriales bacterium | reverse complement strand
CTGACAAGAAAATTTGACAAAAAACGCCTGGGCGAAGAAGTGCTAAATGCTTTATAATTCAACAGAATAAAACAGAAATGTCAAAAATACGCTGTCTGGAATCGCAAAAAATGCCAAAAAAACATAAACATCCCTATTGCAAAGCGCTAAAAAGAGATGTATAATGCGAGTAAAGAGATACCTTTGGACGAGAAAAAAGGTATCAAAAAAAGAAAGGGGACATCTCATCATGAAGAAACTGGTTACTTTGGTCATCGCGATCGCGTTGGTTCTGTCGCTCGGCACGCTGGCCGCGGCAGAAGGCCCTGTCAAGGCGTATGCTGTCACCGTTATGTCCGGCGGCGCAGCGTGGGGACGTTTTGAGGATGGCTTCATGGAGGCCTGCGAAGAACTTGGCTGGGAAGGTCATTATCTGGCGCCTTCCACGGCGAACGATTATACCGCAATGGTTCAGTTGACCGAAACGGCGCTGAACGACGGCGCTGATGTTCTGGCTGTCTGTGTGTCCGACACCGGCTTGTTTCAGGAAGTGCTTCAGCGTGCCAAGGATGCAGGAGTGACGCTGATTGGCGCAGCCGCCGGTCTGGAGGGATACACGTCCGCTCTGGTCGGAACGGACGCTGTCCAGCTGGGCGTGAATACGGCCGATACGCTGGTGAAATTGATGGGCGATAAGCCGATTCACGTTGCGACCGGTCAGACGCTCCTTTCCATCGAGATGCAGAACGTTCAGGTTCAGTCCTTCATTGATCGTCTGGCTGAAATTCGCCCGGATGCGGTTGTCGTCGATCGATTTGAGAACAATTCCGTCGCTTCCACGGCGGCTGACAAGCTCTCCGCGCTCTATATTGCGAATCCCGAACTGAACGCCGTTGTTTCCTTTGACAGCTATGTCGGTATCGGTGCCGCTTCCTTCATCAGCGATTACGGCATCGAAGATGATTTCTACGGCATTGGCATCGACGACGGCGCCGAGGTTCTGCTCTGCGTCAAGAACGGCACGCTGGACGCCACCATTGCGCAGCAGTGGTATGAGATTGGCAAGCAGTGCGTGAAGGTCGCCGAGCAGGTTCGAAATGGCGAGGAAGTCGAATACAATCAGGGCATTCCGACGATCGCCATCCTGCCGGAAGATGTTGACACGCATGCCGCTGAAGCCGGTATTTCGCTCGAATAATCGGACGGAATCAATCCATTCGGATGTCTGAGAAACGGATGTAAACAGACAACGGCCCGCGTAAGGCCTCTTGGGCTGCCCGCGGGCCGTTATTCTTGCAATAAGGGGAGCGAACACATGCCTAACAATTCAAAAAAGAATGTTTTTAAAATCGTTTTATCGCAGAAAGAAGCGGGCGCAGCCATTCCGCTGATCATCCTGATGGTCATCGTGAGCTTTGTCAATAAAAACTTCTTTGGCCTCAACAATTTGATGGATGTTCTCCGCACGGCGTCCTTCTGGATCATGATTGCCGTGCCCATGACTTTCCTGCTCTGCGCCGGCGGCATCGACCTGTCTCTGGGTGCTGCAACCAGCATCGGCGGCGTTGTCTGCGGCAAGGCGCTTAAAGCCGGATGCAGCATTCCGGTGGCGATTCTGCTGGCACTTGCGGTCGGCCTGCTGATTGGCTTGATGAACGGCGTATGCATCGTAAAATTCAAGCTGCCGGGCTTTATTCTTACGCTGGGCACGCAGTATTGCCTCAACGGCATCATCAACGTGTGGACGAGCGGCCTTTCCATCTCCAACCTTGCAAAGGAGTATACCCGAATCGGCCAGTTCCGCATTGGCAAGGTGGTTCCGATTCCGATTGTTTACGCCGTCATCATCGCGTTGATCGGCCATATCATCCTCACACGATCGAAATTAGGAAGAAAAATTCTGGCGGTCGGCGGCAATGAGGAAACCGCGAGACTGGCGGGCATCAATGTGGATAAAATGAAGATTTTGACCTATGTGTTCGTCTCCGTGATGGCCTGCTTTGCCGGTGTGATTTACGGCGCGCGCTTCGCGACCGTCCAGCCGGCGATTGGCACAGGCTCTGAAATGAACATCATCGCGGCGGTTATCGTCGGCGGCACATCCATGATGGGCGGCGTCGGAACCATCGTCGGCACGGTGATCGGCTCTGTTCTGATGGCGATGATTACAAATGTTCTGATTATGCTCGGCGTTTCCGCCTACTGGCAGGCATTTGTCTTCGGTTTCATTCTGATTGTCTCGCTGTTCATCGATCGCTATCGTCAGCGCAGCTTGAATGCGTGAGTGTGACATGAAAAAAAGGAGATGAGAGAATGAGCGAAGTCGTCCTGGAGATGAAAAACGTTACGAAACGCTTTCCCGGCGTTATTGCATTGAAGGAAGTTTCCATAGCCGTTGAAAAGGGCGAAGTGATGGCTATCTGCGGCGAAAACGGCGCAGGAAAGTCCACGCTGATGAAGGTTCTCTCCGGCAGCTATTCACATAAGGAATACGAGGGCGAAATTTGGATTAACGGGAAGCGCGAAGAATTTTCCTGCATTTCAGACGCTGAAAGATGCGGAATTGAAATGGTCTATCAGGAATTGAACATGATTCTGGTGTCGAGCGTTGCCGAAAACCTGTATGTCGGAAATCTTCCGGGAAACGGTGCGTTTGTTGACTGGAAGAAGCTGTATGCCGATACCCAGAAGATTCTTGAATCGGTTGACATGGGCCATATTGACCCTAAAACGCCGGCCGGCATGCTCAACAGCGGTCAACTCCAGATGCTGGCCATCATGCGCGCCGTGATCAAAAAGCCGAAAATCATTGTGCTGGACGAGCCGACGTCCTCCCTGACGGACAATGAAACGGAAACGCTGTTCCGAATGATTCGTCAGTTGAAGAAATCGGGCGTGGCGACCCTGTTTATTACGCATAAACTGGATGAAGTCTATCGCATGGCAGACCGCGTGACGGTAATGCGCGACGGCGCTTTCGTATCGGTGAATTTGATTTCGGACGTCACCGAGAACGATCTGGTCGAACAGATGGTTGGGCGCAAGGTTGAAAACCAGTATCCCAAGATTCACGTGGATCGCGGAGAAGAAATCCTTCGGGTGGAACACCTGAGCGTTCCGCACCCGAACATCAAGGGCAAGAACATCGTTGACGATATCGGTTTTACGCTGCATAAAGGCGAAATTCTGGGGTTCGGCGGTCTGGTTGGCGCAGGCAGAAGCGAATCGCTCGGCGCGATATTCGGCCAGACGGACAAGGACGTAAAAAAGCAGGTCTTTGTCGAAGGAAAAGAAGTGAATATCCATTCCCCGGGCGACGCAATCAAGCAAGGATTGGGTTTCCTGACGGAAGAAAGGCGCAAATCCGGATTTATTCCCGTGTTCTCCATCTGCCACAATCTGACGCTTTGCATGCTGGATAAACTGCCCGGCGGCGCGCTGATCAATAAAAAATCCGAAGATGAAATCGCGCAGAAAATATTTGACAGGCTTCGCGTTAAAGCGCCTTCCATGAGGACGCAGATCATCAACCTGTCCGGCGGCAATCAGCAAAAAGTGGTTCTGGGCAAATGGCTTTTGGATACGCCTAAAATCCTGATTATGGATGAACCGACGAAGGGCATCGACGTCGGCGCAAAAGCGGAAATCTATACCATTATGGGCGAGCTGGCGCAGCAGGGGATGGCGATTGTGCTGATTTCCTCGGACATGAGCGAGCTGTGCGCGATGAGCGATCGCTGCCTGGTGCTGAGCAACGGGAAGATCACAGGCGAATTTGTCGGAGAGGATATTACGCAGGAGAATGTGATGCGCGCTGCAATCGCGTCGTGAGGTAGAGCGCCATGGTAAACAGACAGGTGTTGAAAAACCAGCGGCTGGAAGTGACGATTCGCCTGCCCGGCAGTCAGCCGGAAAGCGAGCGATTTGACAGCAGCTGTGTCGTAGAACAGGTCTTGCTGGACGGAAAGCATACGTTCTGCCAGCCGGAACAAAAAATTGCTTCGAGGGTAACCTGTTGGGGATTCGGGCTGAATGCCGAATTTGATATGAACGACGTGGCCCGCAAAGCGCGGAAAGGGGAGCTTTTCCCCAAACCGGGCGTGGGATTGATGACGCAGATTGAAGATAACCGGCCCTACGACATGTGGAAGCACTATGAGATTGCGCGCTATCCCAAGAAATGGGCCTGCGGACCGGACTGGATTGAATTCACGGAGGAACAGCCGGAATGCCTGGGCATTTCATTGAAAATCATCCGTCGATTGAGCTTGCGGGAAAACGAAATTCACCTGCAAACGGAAATCCGGAATACGGGTTCAGCCCGCGCGGAATTTTCCGAGTATCAACACAATTTTGTGGCGATTGACGATCTGCCTGTTCAAAAAGGCTATCGTTTGGAAATTCCTTTTGACCAAACCATAGACCAACTGCCGGAACGGTTTGTTCTTCAGTCGGATTATACGGCGCGCGCGGAAAGCAGCGTTCGCGTAGAGGGGCAGACGGTGGTTTGGACGGACGGTATGGACGGAAAGGCCTATCACAAGGTGACACCGGCTGAAAAAATTGCGGATCTGCCGTCTTATGGCTGGAAGCTATTTCACGAGCAAAGCCCGGCTTCGGTACAGGAAACGATGGATTTTAAGCCGTGGCGGCTGGTTTTATGGGGCGTTGAACACTGTATCTGTCCGGAGGTCTATTGCAGAATCTGCGTTGATCCCGGTGAAATGCAAACCTATACGCGACATTGGATTTTTGAATCATAAGGGAGGCATAAGATGAGGAAAAAAGCAATCGTGACCGGCGCAAGCCGCGGAATCGGCAAAGGCATTGCGATGTGTCTGGCCGAAGAAGGATATGATCTGGCGATTTCATACGTCAGCAAAAAAGAAGAAGCAGATAAGGTCGTAGAACAGATTTCCGAAACGTATCACACGAGATGCTTTGCCTATCAGGCTGCGCTTCAGGAAAAAGGCGCGGGCAAAGCCCTCTTTGATCGAGCCGTGGCGGATCTCGGCGGATTGGATCTGCTGGTCAACAATGCCGGACTGACGATCTTCGAATCGCTTCAAAACATTCAGGAAGAAACGCTGGATTTGCTGATCAATCTGGATTTCAAAAACTATATTTTGATGATGAGGGAAGCTGCCAACTATATGATTGCCAGCGGAACCAAGGGAAACATTATCAATATTACATCCTCGCGCGGCGAACAGTCTTATCCGGAGGATGGACTGTACGGCGGTCTGAAGGCCGGATTGAATCGTGCCATCTGTTCTTTTGCGCTGGATGTGTCTCAATACGGAATACGCATCAACAACGTTGCGCCGGGCGCGATTCGCATCCGAACGAGAGAGGAACTGATCGAAGGCGGAAACGTCGCGATGGCGGATTTCTGGGATGAGCTTGGAAACCGCATTGCGCTTGGTCGCTCCGGTTTGCCGGAAGACATTGGCCACGCAGTCGCATTTCTCGCTTCGGATAAAGCATCGTATATCACGGGAACGACGCTCCGCGTGGACGGCGGCCTGATTCTGCCCGGCATGCCGGAAATGATTACGGAAGGGCTAAAGCCGGGAGAATGGCGTTCGGTGGCAAAGCCTGTAAAAAACAAGGGATTTTCGTTGTAAGGCGACAGAAACGGATAAACAGAGAGGAAATTATATGATTACAATCAGAGACATTCGAACGATTGTTACGGCTCCCAGAGGCACTGAGCTGGTCGTGGTCAAGGTTGAAACGTCGGAACCCGGTCTTTACGGCGTTGGCTGTGCGACATTTACGCAGCGCTGGAGCGCGGTTGTAACTGCGGTTAACGATTTCTTGAAGCCGCTTCTCGTCGGCAAGGCGGTGAACCAGATCAATGACCTGTGGCAGTACATGATGAGCTTTTCGTATTGGCGGAATGGCCCCGTTCTGAACAACGCGATATCCGGCGTGGACGAAGCCCTGTGGGATATCAAGGGAAAGATGGCGGGAATGCCCGTATATGAATTGCTCGGCGGAAAGTGCAGGGAAGGCGTCGCCGCGTATCGACATGCGGACGGGCGAAACTTTGAAGAGGTCGAGCAGTGCATCCAAGACTATCTGGATCAGGGCTATCGTTATATTCGCGTTCACTGCAACACGTATGGCGGAAATATGGGGATCATGAACAACACAAGCGGGCTGCAGTCTTCCAGCGCAAATGCATATACCATGCACAAAACGGAAAACGCACCTGAAGGCGCGTATTATGATCCGGCGCAATATATGCGCAACACCGTCGAGCTTATCGATCATATGCGCGGGAAGTTTGGTTATCAGGTGGAGTTCATGCATGACATCCACGAAAGGCTTACGGGCGTGCAGGCGTTGCAGCTGGCTAAGGACTTGGAGCCGTACAAGCTGTTCTTCCTTGAGGATGCGCTTCAGCCCGAACAAGGCGAATGGTTCGAATATATCAGGAAGCAGACTGCGGTGCCTCTGGCGATGGGCGAGCTGTTCGTAAACCCGATGGAGTATAAGCAGCTCATTGAAAAGCGGTATATTGACTACATTCGCTGCCATATTTCGATGATCGGCGGTTTGACGCCCGCCATCAAACTGGCGCATTTTGCAGATGTATATGGTGTGCGCACAGCGTGGCACGGCCCGTTCGATTTGTCTGCGATTGGTGCGGCGGCACAGATTCATCTGGATTTGGTTTCTCCGAATTTCGGCGTCCAGGAATTCTCGGGTTTTACGCCGGAAGAACGAGAGGTCTTCCCCGGCGCGCCGGAAGCAAGAAACGGGTATATCTATTTGAACGACAAACCGGGATTGGGCGTAGATATCGACGAGGAAGCGGCGAAAAAGTATCCGCCGACATTCAGAGATAATTTCTGGCTGAAATGCCGGCTGCCGGACGGCACCTGCGTCAGGGCATAACAACATCAGGGCGGACGCTGCTGGATTGAAGCAGTGCCTGCCTTTTGGAATTCAAGGAGGAAAATCCATGAAGCAATTTCTAATCGGAAGCTATGCGCCGGAAGG
>URJN01000115.1 GCA_900548125.1 uncultured Eubacteriales bacterium | reverse complement strand
TGCCGGAAGGGTGAGCAAAATACCCTGAAAGGCGAAAAAGATGACAAACTGTCATGACGCTTGGCGGGTAAAAAGAGGCTGTGTATAAATATGCTGTCAGATTACGGGCGGTCTTTCGAATAAATCGGGATAGATATGTATAAATTTTCATATTATATGCCTTGACAAACCATCATATGAAGCATATAATGAACCGTACTTGCTGGTTTAAAGAAAAGAAGCGGCACAGAGAAAGGAAAATGACGATGGAGACCATGATGAAGCTGGCTTGTCTCGTGCTGGCGCTGCTGATGCTCTGCAGCGTGGCTGTGGCGGAAGACAAGGATACGCTGGTTTGGGCGATGAGCGCTGACCCTGCCAGCCTGGACCCGATGAATACCGCAAGCATGAATACGTTTACCATCACCTATGCGCTGTACGACTGCCTGACGATCTCCGACGGCAACGGCGGCTATAAGCCGTATCTGGCGGACGACGTGGTGATGAGCGACGACGGTCTGACGTATACCGTCACCTTTACGAAGGATGTTTCCTTCCACGACGGCAGCAAGATGACCGTTGAAGATATCAAGTATTCGCTGGACCGCACCATCGCGGCGGGCTGGGCTTTCGATATGACCAGCTGCATCGAGGAGGTCGTCGTGGTGGACGACCATACGGTGGAGATCCGCCTGAATACGCCGTTTGGCGGCATGATGGGCTCCCTGGCTTCTCCGTTCTTTGCCATCATGAGCAAGGAATACTGCGAGAGTAAGGGCAATGACGCGATGAAGCGCGAGCCGATGGGCAGCGGCGCGTACAAGCTGGTCGAATGGGTCAGCGGCGACCACATCCTGCTGGAGGCGAACGAGGATTACTTCGCGGGCGCGCCGGCAATCAAGAACATCTACTGCAAGCCGATCACAGATAAGAACACCGGTCTGATCGCGCTGGAGAACGGCGAGATCAACACGTTCATGAACGTCAACACAAGCGACATTCCGGCTGTGGAAGCGGATGATAACCTCAGCTTCTACGTCTGCGATTCTGCGAGCGTACTCTCCCTGAACATGAACGTTGAGGATCCGATCCTGAGCAACGAACTCGTCCGCAAGGCGATCTGCTCTGCGATCAACAAGAATGACATCATCCTCGGCGCGCTGGATGGCATGGGTACCGCGGCAAACAGCCCGATTCCGACTGTCTGCGCCGGCTATTCTGCCGAGACGCCGAGCTACACCTATGATGTCCAGCAGGCGAAAGACCTGCTCGCGCAGGCGGGCTATCCGAACGGTCTGACCCTGAAGCTCTGCATCAAGGAGGACAACACCCATCAGAAGGTTGCGACCATCATTCAGGCTGAGCTGAAGATGATCGGCATCGACGTGGAGATTGAGCTGATGGAAGGCGGCGCATACACCAACGCTGTGTATTCCAACGGCGATTATCAGATGACCGTCGGCTCTTGGTCCGCGATGTTCCTGGATGCCTACTCTGTCATGTACAGCCAGTTCCACAAGGACTGCTACGGCGGAACTGGCAACATCACGCACGTCACGACCGACGAGCTTTCCGACCTGCTGGATGCCGCCGCGAAGGTGAACGATGACGAGAAGGTCGCCGCTTATGATGCGGTCTGCGCCAACATCGTGGAGCATGCGTATCAGATGCCGCTGGTGTATCAGCAGACGACCATCACCGCGACCAAGGACGTACAGGGCCTTGACGCCAGCCCGCTGGGCTGCTATATGCTCAAGGATCTGTCCTTCGGCGAGTAAGTCCATTCACAGAGCATGAGGGAAAGGGGCAGCTCGACGCTGTCCCTTTCTTTTGCAACAACACATTTGAAAGGGAGAAATGCCATGGCAAGATATGTGCTTAAACGGCTGCTGATGATGGTGGTCGTGGTGCTGGGCATCTCGTTCATCGTCTTTGTCATCATGAACCTGACGCCCGGCAACGCTGCTCAGATGATTCTGGGGCAGTCCGCCCGACCGGAACAGGTTGCTGAGCTGGAAGCTGAATTGGGGCTGGATCAGCCGTTCCTTATCCGCTATTTTCGCTATATCCTGGATGCTTTGCGCGGCGATTTTGGTCAGTCCTATCAGACGCGTCTGCCCGTTGTCAACGAGATCATGACCCGATTTCCGACTACGCTGCGTCTGGCGACGCTGGCAATGCTCATCGCGACGCTTATCGGCGTGCCGGTCGGCGTGATCTCTGCCATTAAACAATACTCCATCGTCGATAACGTCAGCATGGTCGTGGCGATGCTCTTTGCTTCCATTCCGAGCTTCGTCATGGGTCTTCTGCTTCAGCTTTCTCTGGCTTTAAATATGAAACTTTTTCCGGCAACGGGCGCGGCGACGTGGCGGCATTTCGTCCTTCCCGCTATCACGCTCTCGACCGGCACGATGGCGACCCTTATCCGCATGACCCGTTCCACGATGCTGGAGGTCATCCGTGCGGATTACGTCCGCACGGCGCGTGCCAAGGGCGTAGGCGAGCGCAAGATTGTCATGCACCACTGCCTGCGCAACGCGCTGCTGCCGATCATCACGGTCGTCGGCGTGGACTTTGGCTATGTACTCGGCGGCTCGGTGGTCATCGAGTCCGTCTTTGCGCTCGGCGGTCTGGGTACGCTGCTCATTTCTTCCATCCGCATGAAGGATACGCCGGTAGTCATGGGCGCGGTCATGTTCATTACGGTGGCATACAGCCTGGTTAATCTGGCTGTCGATCTGATCTATGCCTTTGTCGATCCGCGCATCAAGTCGCAATATGCCAAGGGGGAGATCAAATGAGCAGAAAGAAGCAAGCCGAATACAAAAAGCGCAGCCAGCTTTCCATCATTTGGAACCGCCTTCGCAAAAACAAGCTGGCGATGCTCGGTCTGGCGATTCTGGTTGTGATGGTAGCGCTGGCTGTCTGCGCGGATTGGATCGCGGATTATGATACGAACGTGACGGGCATGAACATGGCGGAGCGCCTGCAAACGCCTTCCGCAAAGCACTGGTTCGGCACGGACAGCTATGGCCGCGATGTGTTCGCCCGCATCATCCACGGCAGCCGTCTGAGCCTGTCGCTCAGCATTTTCGCAATGCTGGCAGCGGTTGCCATTGGCAGCATTATCGGCGCGATTGCGGGCTATTACGGCGGTCGTGTAGATGACGTACTCATGCGCCTGATGGATATCCTGCTGGCGATTCCGCCGATGCTCATGTCCATCAGCATCGTTGCCGCGCTGGGACACAGCATGGTCAACCTGATGATTGCGTTGTCGCTGGCGTATATTCCGGTATTTGCACGCGTCATCCGTTCCTCGATCCTGACCGTCAAGGGGCAGGAGTTTATCGAGGCGGCGAAGGCCTGCGGCACGAGCAACGCCCGCATCATCCTGCGCCATATCATTCCCAACGCCATCGGTCCGATCATTGTTCAGGCAACGCTGGCGATGGGCTCGACCATCCTGATTATTTCTTCCCTGAGCTTTATGGGCATGGGCATCCAGCCGCCGCAGCCGGAATGGGGTACGATGCTCTACGAAGGGCGCGACCTGATCCGCACCAGCCCGTATCTCGTTATTTTCCCCGGCATCGCTATTGCGCTGGCGGTGCTTTCGCTCAACCTGCTGGGCGACGGTCTGCGCGACGCGCTTGACCCGCGCATGAAGAACTGAGGTGAAAGAGTTGAATCACGAAATCATTGCGGAGATACGCGACCTTTCCGTGGTCTATCACACGGAGGAGGACGACGTTCACGCGCTCAACGGCGTTTCGCTCAAGCTCTATAAGGGCGAAACGCTGGGGTTGGTAGGCGAGACCGGCGCGGGCAAGACGACCACGGCGCTCTCCATCATGCGGCTGCTGCCCAAGCGCGTCGGCGAGATCACATCCGGCGAGATCTATTTTGAGGGGCGCGACCTGCTCAAATGCACGGAAGCGGATATGCGTGCGATCCGCGGCGCGGAGATCTCCATGATCTTTCAGGACCCGATGACCAGCCTGAATCCGGTCCTCAAGGTGGGCGAGCAGATCGCTGAATCCATCCGTCAGCACGAGCCGGATATGAAGAAGCCGCAGGTCGAAAAACGCGTCGAAGAGATCCTGGAGATGGTCGGCATTCCGGCGTCGCGCAAGAATGAATATCCGCATCAGTTCTCCGGCGGCATGAAGCAGCGCGTGGTGATCGCCATCGCGCTGGCGCTCGAACCGCGCCTGCTTCTGGCGGACGAGCCGACGACTGCACTGGATGTGACCATTCAGGCGCAGGTACTTCAGATGATGGGCGACTTGCAGCAAAAGCTCGGTACGTCTACGATCCTTATCACGCATGACCTCGGCGTGGTCAGCCAGAACTGCGACCGCGTTGCCGTCATGTACGCGGGCGAGGTGGTCGAGAGCGGCACGGCAAAGGAGATATTCTTAGGCGAAAAGCATCATCCGTATACGCAGGGGCTGTTCGGCAGTCTGCCGGATCTCAACCACGAGACGCGCAGGCTTTCGCCGATCGACGGTCTGATGCCGGATATGACGCAGGTGCCGGAGGGCTGCAAGTTTGCGCCGCGCTGTCCGCATTGCACGGAGCAATGCAGGACGTGCCAGCCGCAGCTGAAAGGAACGGAAGACCACAGCATCCGCTGCCATCTGGTGAGTTTGGAGGGAGAAGCATGAGCCAGCCGCTGCTTGAAACGCGACATCTCAAAAAATATTTCAAAACGCCGAGCGGCATGCTGCACGCAGTGGACGATGTATCCCTTTCCATCGAGAAAGGGCAGACGCTGGGCGTCGTCGGCGAATCCGGATGCGGTAAATCGACGCTGGGGCGCACGGTTCTGCGCCTGCTCGAACCAACTTCCGGTGAGATCCTCTACAAGGGCGAGGATATCACCAAGTTTGATAAGAAACGGATGCTCGACCTGCGCACGCAGATCCAGATGATCTTTCAGGATCCGTATGCGTCGCTGAATCCGCGTCTGTCTGTTTCGGAGATCATCGCCGAGCCGCTGATCGTCAGCCGCAACAAGCTTTCCGGCGCTGAACGCGAAAAACGCGTCCTGGAGCTGATGGATACGGTCGGGCTTGCGCGGCGCACGGCGGGCAGCTATCCGCATGAGCTGGACGGCGGACGCCGCCAGCGCATCGGCATCGCCCGCGCGCTGGCGACCGATCCGCAGTTTATCGTCTGCGACGAGCCGGTTTCTGCGCTGGATGTCTCCATTCAGGCGCAGATCCTCAACCTGCTGATGGACTTGCAGGAGGAGAAGGGGCTGTCGTATATGTTCATCACGCACGACCTTTCCGTGGTCAAGCATATATCCAGCCACATCGCTGTCATGTATCTGGGTCAGTGCGTGGAATATGCGCCGACGAAAGAGCTGTTTGCCCATCCGCTGCATCCGTATACGCAGGCGCTGCTGGCGGCGATTCCCGTCATCGACATCACGCGGCGAGGAAAGCGCATCGAGACGATACAGGGCGAGGTGGTCTCGCCCATCAATCCGGCGCCGGGCTGCCGCTTCGCGCCCCGATGCAAATACGCGAGCGAGGAATGTCATCAGCCGCAGGAGCTGCGCGATATGGGTAACGGGCATTTTGTTGCCTGCATGAAAAAGTAAAGATACAACGGCTATTCCCCGTCCCTTTGGCGGCGGGAGTAGCCTTTTTCCCGTTTCGGGAAGAAAGAGAGGGCCTGCATGGATCAGATTTGCCGTAATTATGCTGAGCTGGTTTTGAAGCGCGGTGTGAATATTCAGCCCGGACAGGTGCTGGTCATTGATTCGCCGATGTGGGCGGCGGATTTTGACCATCTGCTGATGGAAGAAGCCTTCAAGCTGGGCGCGAAGGATACCATCATCCACTACGCGGACGCGGAAGCGGAGCGCCTGCGCGTCAAGTACATGAGCGACGAAGCGCTGTGCGATATCCCGCGATGGATGAGCGAGAAGAGTACGTTCTACGCTGACGAGGGCGCGGCGTTCCTGCGCGTGATCTCCCCGAAGCCGGGCGCGGCAGGGGATGAAGATCCGGCGCGCGCTGCAAAGCGCAGAAAGGCGCTCAGCGCGCCGTTGGCTGCCATGCAGATGAAGCGGATGGCGAACGACCTTTCATGGAGCGCGGTCTGCATTCCCAATCCGGAATGGGCATGTCAGGTATACCCCGATAAAGCGCCGGAGGAAGCCGTCGCTGCGCTCTGGGACGCGATCTATCGCTGCTGCTATGTGACGCAGGAGAGCGGAACGGCGGGCTGGGATCGCCACATTGAAAAGATGCTCGACAATGTGCGCAAGCTCAACGCGCTGGATATCCGAACCCTGCATCTCAAGAACGCGAAGGGGACGGATATCACGCTCGATCTCTGCGAAGAAGGCGTGTTCGCGGGCGGCATCTGCCATTGTCCGGAACCCGACGGCATCCTTTTTGCGCCGAATATCCCGACCGAAGAGATCTTGACCACGCCGCATCGCTTCAGCGCGAACGGCACGGTCTATAACACCCTGCCGCTGGTCTATAACGATACGATCATCGACGACTTCCATCTGACATTCAAGGATGGTGTGGTGGTCGATTGGGCATGCGGGAAAAATGCCGAAGTGCTTGCAGGCATTCTGAATACGGATGAAGGCAGCCGCAGACTCGGAGAGATCGCGCTTGTTCCGTATGATTCCCCGATCCGCCGGAGCGGCGTGCTGTTCTACAATACGCTGTTTGACGAGAACGCGAGCTGCCATATGGCGCTTGGCGCGGGATATATCGACGTGCTGCACGGCAAGGATCGCCGCACGGAAGCGCTGGTCGCGCAGGGACTGAACCTTTCCTCTTTGCATGTGGATTTCATGTTCGGCAGTGCGGATATGTGCTGCACGGCGACGACCGCCGACGGGCGCGAAGTGCCGATCTTCCGAGATGGCGTTTTTGTCATCTGATATGGATTGATGCGTCAATCAGGATCGACGTAAATTTTTACAGCGGACGCTATTGCGCGTCCGCTGTTTGTATAATTCCGCCGATCCGGTTGAAAAAGTT
>URJN01000114.1 GCA_900548125.1 uncultured Eubacteriales bacterium | reverse complement strand
GGAGATTCGAACTCCTGACCCCAACACTGCCAGTGTTGTGCGCTACCAACTGCGCTAATGCCCCGTCAACAGGGATTATTATATCGTGAAAGAAGGCGGACGTCAAGCCCCTTTTTGATATTTTCTGCCGCGTTTGGCAAAAAGCAGGCGCACTCCGTTTGATTTTTCGCCCGATAGAAGCGCTGATCCCTGCATGCAGCGGGAGAATGACCCGATGTATGAAAGGCTTGAAATTGGCGGAAGTGTTGATTATAATAAATATGGAATATGCGCGTCGTAAAAAGCAGGACGGAGGGACAGCATGGCTCAGCAATATACCCGAAATATGATTCGAAGTGTGTTCATCGAGATGCTCGATGAGCGTCCGTTTGACGAAATCACGGTGACGGATCTGGTGACGCGGTGCGAGATCAATCGCAAGACGTTTTACTATTATTATCAGGATTTGTATGCTGTTCTGACGGAGATTTTCCAGTCTGAGCTGGAAGCGGTGATTGGCGGCATTAAGGGGCATGTCACATGGGAGGAAGGCATCGCCGGAGCGATGGGCATTGCGATTCAGCATAAGCGGGCGGTGTACCATGTGTATCACTCCATGCAGCGCGAAACGCTGGAGAAGTATCTTTACAATGTGGCGGGCGAGGTCATGAGCCGCTATGTGGAACGGGAGAGCGAAGGAATCCATGCCAGCCAGGAGGACAAGAACATCGTTGCGCAGTTCTATCAGAGCGCGCTGACGGAAATGGTGCTCAACTGGATTGGGCAGGGCATGAAGGAAGACGGCTTGGAGATGATTACCCGCATCGGTCAGCTCTTTGACGGCAATATTCGGGCGTCGCTCAAGCGAAGTGAAAATCTGCCGGTTCGCCCGTGGAAGGGCGGCAGGGAAGCGTGAGGAAGGACGCGCGGCAGTAGCACAGATACATTCGGACGGAGCAGAAAAAACTCCGTCTTTTTTGACGCGGTGGAAACTGTACAGAATTGCCCGCATGAGCTGGGACTCGGTATGGTGCAGGCAGATTTCCCAGCATGGTTCTGCACCCCAAAAACATGCGTTTCAGCGCAGAGCGTCAAATCACATAATCAAATCCGGCGTCCTCGGTGCGCATCAGGTCGGCAATCGTGTAGCTTTCCAGATAGTCGCAGATGAGCTTGTTCAGACCGGACCACATCGGGTATGTGCGGCAGCTGACCATGCGGGCGCAGGGCGTGTGCGGCTCGGCGAGACAGGCGACAGGCGCAAGCGAACCCTCCGTGCTTTCGAGGATACGGCGGACGGTGAATTGATCCGGCTCACCGTTCAGCCGATAGCCGCCTCCCTTGCCGCGCACGCCTAAAAGGATGTTCTCGTGGACAAGCAGTTTGACAATGCTTTCCAGATATTTTTCGGATATCTCCTGACGAGCGGCAATCTCCCTGAGCGGAACATAACAGCCGCCTGCCTGATGTTCTGCCATATCGACCAGCACGCGGAGCGCATAGCGTCCCTTCGTGGAAATCATCATCTTAACATGCCTCCATTTTTTATGTATTAGGAAATTGTGCGAAATCGCCCGCGTGAGCAAGGCTTTCGCGCTTTGCAGACTGGGGCGGAAGTGGGGGCGGGCACAGCCCGTTTTTTATGTATAGGAAATTGCGGGGAATCGCCCGCGTGAGCAAGGCTTTCGCACTTTGCAGACTGGGGCGGAAGTGGGGGCGGGCACAGCCCGCTGCTTTGCATCAACTAACCTATTATATCGCAGGGTAATTGGAAATTCAAGATAGTTTTGGCTCAAAACCCTTGACAGGTGAGGTGAACCGAATTATAATTCCATTAACCGACCGGAAAGATAGGTTTAACAGTTGAACGTAAAGGCACAGAGAAGGGCTGATGAGCCGTGAAGAACAGAGCCGGAAATGCCTGCCGCGTATATGGCGGGCTCTGCGGCATGCAGAGCAGACGATGTTGAAGCGCGGAGAATGGGCTTGCATGAAAGAGCGTTTTCTGAATATTGGGATATAGGATAGGAGGATTTTATCATGAGCCGGATTTATACCGCCGCTGACCAGCTGATTGGACATACGCCTCTGCTGGAGCTGACCCATATCGAAAAGAAAGAGAACCTGAACGCGCATATTCTGGCGAAGCTGGAGTATTTCAACCCCGCCGGTTCTGTGAAGGACCGCATTGCCAAAGGCATGATTGACGATGCGGAAGCGAAGGGATTGCTCAAGGAAGGCAGCGTCATCATCGAACCGACATCCGGCAACACGGGCATCGGTCTGGCGTCCGTTGCGGCGGCGCGAGGCTACCGCATCATCATCGTCATGCCGGAAACCATGAGCGTGGAGCGCCGCCAGCTGATGAAGGCATATGGCGCGGAGCTGGTGCTGAGCAAGGGCGCGAAGGGCATGAAGGGCGCAATCGCCAAGGCGAATGAGCTGGCGGCGGAGATTCCCAACAGCTTTATTCCGGGACAGTTTGTCAATCCGGCGAACCCTGCTGTGCATCAGGCAAGCACCGGACCGGAGATTTGGGAGGATACCGACGGCAGGGTGGATTTCTTTGTTGCGGGCGTCGGCACGGGCGGAACCATTACCGGCGTCGGCGAATACCTGAAATCGAAGAATCCGGAGATTAAGGTGGTGGCGGTTGAACCGGCGTCCTCTCCGGTTTTGAGCAAGGGTGTTGCGGGCGCGCACAAGATTCAGGGCATCGGCGCGGGCTTTGTTCCGGATGTACTGAACACGAAGATATACGACGAAGTGATTGCGGTCGAGAACGAGGATGCGTTTGCGACCGGACGCGAGATTGGACGCAGCGAGGGCGTTCTGGTCGGCATTTCGTCCGGCGCGGCGGTCTTTGCGGCGATTCAGCTGGCAAAACGTCCGGAGAACGCGGGCAAGAATATTGTCGTTCTGCTTCCGGATACGGGCGACCGTTATCTGTCCACACCGCTGTTCGCGGAGTGATGAAAAAAGCCGCAGATTCATTGGCATGACAAGACCTCCTGCCGCAGAGCCTGAAGGGGACTGCGGCAGGAGGTCTTTTTGACGTATAGAAAATTACCCAAGCTGCCCGTATGTGCAAGGCTGATTTGTTTTTTACAGCTCGAAGCCCTGTGCGGCGAGCGGCTTGCGCAGACGCAGAGCCAGGAAAGCCGCAAGCAGAATCTTCACGGCGTCGCCGGGGAGGAAGGGGATGACGCAGTAGCTCATGCTCGTCGCCAGATTCATGCCGGTCAGCACCATGAACCAAAGCGTGCCGAACGCATAGCAGACGGCGACGCCGAGCAGCATTTCAAGGCAGAGGTTTTTGAAGGAGAAAGCGAACTTGCGGGAAAGTGCGCCGACAATCAGCGCGCAGAGGATGTAACCCAGAATATAGCCGCCCGTTTTGCCGAAAAGAACCGCGGGACCGCTGCCGAAGCCTGCGAACACCGGCGCGCCGATGACGCCCAGCAGCGCATAGACGACCATGGACAGCGCACCATACTTCCAGCCGAGCAGCGCGCCGCTCAGGTGGACGGCGAAGAGCGCGAGGTTAATCGGAATCATCGGCAGGGGAATCTGAATCTGGGAGCAGATGGCGGTCAAAGCCGCCATCAGAGCGGTCAGAACGAGGCTGCGCGTCATATTGCGGCGCGCGGGAGCGGATGAAGCAGTCAT
Source organism: uncultured Eubacteriales bacterium (assembly GCA_900548125.1). GTDB lineage: Bacteria > Bacillota > Clostridia > Christensenellales > Aristaeellaceae > Ventricola. Next base: position 3,363 of record URJN01000114.1, on the reverse strand, counting down.
GAAAAGCCCTTCTCTCTGTAAACTGATTTAGTTTTTGTAGTTGACGGGAAACAGTGTACCATGATGAGAAGATGATGTCAACCGAGAAAATAGAAAAAGTTTACGGAAAGAGCGAAATGCCCGCACTTGTGTTTTGGCTATCCATCTGTTACAATAAAATGTAAACGTTTCTCAAAGATTAACAAGGAGAGTTCACTGAATATGGATATGAAATTGAAGGTTGCGGAGTATATCGCTCAGGCGGCGCATTGCTGCTTTGAACAATGCGGTCTCGGCTGCGAGGACATCTGCGCCATGATTGAAACGCCGCCGGATAAGAAGATGGGCGACTATGCCCTGCCGTGCTTCCGTCTTTCCAAGACGATGCGCTGTGCGCCGCAGATGATTGCGGGCAAGCTGGCGGAGAAAATCGAATGTGAGGAGATTGACCATGTCGAGGTCGTCGGCGGCTATCTGAATGTGTTCCTGCGCCGCGGCGGTTTGGCGCGCGATATCGTCGAAGCGGTGCTGAAGAATCCGGGACGCTGGGGTTCCAGTGAAATCGGCAAGGGCAAGACGGTCTGTCTGGATTATTCGTCCATCAATATCGCCAAGCGTTTCCATATCGGTCATCTCTCCACGACGATGATCGGCAACAGCCTCAAGCGCATCTACGATTTTAACGGCTATACGACCGTGGGCATCAACCATCTGGGCGACTGGGGAACGCAGTTCGGCAAGATGATTTGCGCCTACAAGAAGTGGGGCAACCGCGAGGACGTCGAAAAGGGCGGCGTACAGGCGATGGTCGATCTGTATGTGCGCTTCCATCACGAGGCGGAGAAGAACCCTGAGCTGGAGGATGAAGGACGGGCGTGGTTCAAGAAGATTGAGGATGGCGACAAGGAAGCCATGGAGATCTTCACCTGGTTCAAGGAAGTGACGCTCAAGGACACCCAGCGCGTTTACGACCTGCTGGGCGTGTCGTTTGATTCCTACGCGGGCGAGAGCTTCTACAACGACAAGATGGCTCCGGTCGTGGAGGAGCTGAAGGAAAAGGGCCTGCTGGTCGAGTCGCAGGGCGCACAGGTCGTCGATTTGGAAGCCTATGGCATGCCGCCGGCACTGATTCTGCGCAGCGACGGTGCGACGCTCTACATCACCCGCGACCTTGCCGCGGCGTTCTACCGTCACAACACCTATCACTTTGACAAGTGCCTGTATGTCGTGGCATATCAGCAGAATCTGCATTTCAAGCAGCTCTTTAAGATTATTGAGCTGATGGGGCACGACTGGTATAAGGGCATGGAGCATGTTTCCTTCGGCATGGTCAGCTATGAAGGGCGTGCGTTGTCCACCCGCGAAGGCTATGTCGTCTATCTGGAGGATCTGCTGAACAAGGCGATTGAAAAGGCGCGCGAGATCATCGAGCAGAAGAGCCCGAACCTGCCCAACAAGGATGAGGTTGCCCGTCAGGTCGGCGTCGGCGCGGTCGTCTATTTCGACCTGCACAACGACCGCAACAAGGACATCGACTTCCGCTGGGAGCGTGCGCTCAACTTCGACGGCGAAACCGGTCCGTATGTACAGTATACGCATGCACGCTGCTGCTCTGTTCTGCGCAAGGCAGAGGCTTTCGCTGCGGCTGAGCCGGATTACAGCGTCATCACCGATGACGAGGCGCAGGATGTGCTGATGCTCATTTCGCACTTCCCGCAGGTCATCCGCAAGGCGATGGAGCAGAGCGAGCCGTCGCTCATCACGCGCCACACGACCCAGCTGGCGCAGGCATACAACAAGTATTACTTCGAGCATCGCATCATGGACGAAAGCGATCCGGCGGGCACGGCGGCGCGTGTCAACCTGACCTGCGCGGTCCGCGACGTCATCAAGACGGGACTGTATCTCATCGGCGTGGAAGCTCCGGAGAGAATGTAAGGACGATTTGGGGCTTTGCCCCGGGCGTTTCCCGAATCGGAGGAAAAATATGGACAAGTTTCAGCTTCGTGGTCTGCTGCTCGATTTGGATTGCATGACAGCACTTCGGCATACGCTGCATCATCCGTCGGTTGCGGCGCTTGTGCGGCTGTGCCGTGCCTGCGCACAGGATAACGCGGGAGAAGAGCTGCTGACGAGTGCGTATTGTCAGGTGTACGATGCGTGGCTCACAGCGGCGGCGCATGGACGCGGCGGTTTCGTGCGCGAGGCACTCGAAGCGGTGCTTTTTGAGGAAAGCCCTGCCGCAGAGCTTTGCGCGCGCATGAATCCGCTTCCGTACAGCCTGACCAATGCGCTGGCGAATGATCTCGACGCGCTGGGCAGGTTGACGGCGATTGAGCCGGCGATGTTCCTGCTGCTGTGCGAACGCGCGGGCATGAGCGGTCAAACGGCTGCCCGTCTGCCGGTTTGGGAGCCGACGCTGGGCAGCGACGGGTTTGACCCGCGCATCGACCGAGCCATGCTTTCGCGTGAGGGCGTGGGGCAGGTGGCGGCGTTCTTCCGCAAGCAGGGAACAGGGCTTTTTGCGCGCTATCCGGGATGCACGTGGGTCGGCGAGAGCGAGAAATATCCGCTGGGTCTGCGCGGCATCCGTCAGCCCGATCCGATTCGGCTGGAGGATATGGTCCTTTATGAAAAGGAGCGCGGCGTGCTGGTGGATAACACACGGCGGCTTTTGGAAGGGCGGCAGGCGTGCAACGTGCTGCTCTATGGCGACAAGGGAACGGGTAAATCCGCAACGGTCAAGGCACTGCTGAGCAGCTTCTGGCTGGAGGGGCTGCGCATCGTGGAAGTGCCGCTGGCGGCGCTGACGAATCTGCCGACCATCTTCGCGATTCTGCGCAACCAGCCGGGAAAATTCATCGTTTTTGTAGACGATCTTGCGTTTAACGATTCCTGTCCGGAATATACGGCACTCAAGACCGTTCTGGAAGGCGGATTGGAAGCGCGTCCCGTGAATGTCGTGGTCTATGCGACGAGCAACCGGCGCAACATTGTGCGCCAGCGTTTCTCCGAGCGGCAGGATGACGTCAACGAACGCGACACGCTGGAAGAAAAGTTCTCCCTTGCCGACCGATTTGATTTGCGTCTGACCTTCCTCGCGCCGACGCAGGAGGAGTATTTTACGATTTGTCGGGCGTTGCTCGATGCGCGCGGAATCGAATACGACTGGAACGAGCTTATGCCGCGCGCAAGGGCGTGGACGGTCAGTCACAACGGATGTTCGCCGCGCATCGCAAGGCAGTTCGTTGATTATGTCGCGGGCGAACGGGAATTGAGCACGGAAATGAAAACGCAGGCATAACAAGGAGAGCTGCTTAAACCGTGAGGGGAGAGCAGCTCTCGTTTTTGACTGTGTTGTTTTTTCAGCCGTTTTAAATCCGT
>URJN01000113.1 GCA_900548125.1 uncultured Eubacteriales bacterium | reverse complement strand
AAACGCCAAACCGAATTTGGAATTGTCATACTCACCGAAATCCTCGACATGGTAGCGCGTCGTCTGCTGGGAAATATGGCAGGCAAACGCCTCCTCCGCGATATCAAACGCTGTCTTGCCGCCGAAGGCTTCCAGCGGCTGACGCCAATCCATCCTGATGGGGTTCTGGTCATACAGATGCAGATACAGCTTGCTGATCTGCCACGGCTCGGTCTGCTCCAGCTTTTCGTGCTGATAATTCGGGTCAGCCGCCAGCGTGACCGCCGCCTGCGCCGCGTCCGCCGCCGCCCGATGCGCGCCGTGGCCATATTCGCCGTTCACGTCCTGCGTCACCACAACATCCGGTCTGCACGTGCGGTATACGCCGACGACATAGCGCACAACGGCTTGCCTGCTCCATCCCTTTTGCTCATACATTTCGGAAAGATGGCTCTGATACTTATCCGGAAAATGCCCGATAATGGGGTAATTCTTCACCCCGCAGAGCCAAAGCCCGTCGAGCAGCTCCAGCCTGCGGAAGGACGTCGTAGGCACGAGATAGGCAACCTGCACCTTCATCTTCTTTTCGCCCGCGTAATAAGGAATCGTACCGCCTAAGAACAGCATCTCGTCATCCGGATGCGCGGCAAGTGCCAATAAATCCGCCTTTTCCAGCGTCGGCTCCCACTTCTGTACCCAATCCGGCGCATCCCCTTCAGCAAAGACATGCAGCTCGATGATGAACAGACGTCCCTGCGCATCCTTGGGACGGATGCGAATCTTCTCATACCCTGCGTCCAGCGGCACATACTGCGCCAAAAAGCCCGTTTCATAGGTTGAAATCGTCTGCCAGTTTCCCGCTTCATCCGAAGTCTGCACATCAAACGGCACCGCATTTTCAAAAAACTGAATGTATACACTGCCCATCTTCTGCCCCTGCGGTGCTTCAATGTCCAGATAGGCGTTTCGATTGGTGGATGAGGACCAGTACGACGTATACCGCCCATCCGTCATGTTGTTCAGCGTCTTTTTGCCGACGCTCGACAGCGTGCAATCCTTTGTCATCTCCTGCGCGGTCTGCGCCGGCGCAGCGGCAGTCCACATAAAAAGTGCCGCCAAAATCAGCGGCAGGATGATTTTCTTCATGCTTTTTGTTTCCTCAATTTAAGATTTTTTACCATCATACCACATTCTTCCCATAAAATAAAGACGTTTCCTCTTTCGCCCTTGTTCCCGTCAATAAACGATGATATAATAGAAATGTTGCCATGCGCAGCATCGGAAGGGACTTCAACACATATTGAAAGGGAGATTTCACTTCATGGGTATCAATGCGATTATCGGTCAAAGCGGCGGACCTACTTCTGTTATCAACGCCAGTCTCGCAGGCGTATTCAGCGCATGTCGGGCGCACGGCGTGCCGACAGTCTATGGCATGCGTTTCGGCGTGCAGGGACTCTTGCAGGATAAGCTGGTCAACCTGACCGATGCGCTCAGTGCTCCGGGCGCGCTGGATTTGCTGCGCCATACGCCCGCCTCCTATCTGGGAAGCTGCCGCTTCAAGCTGCCGCCCGTCGGCGAGGGCGAGGACGTCTACCGCGCGTTGTTCGATGTTCTGCGCCGCTATGATATCGGCTATTTCTTTTATGTCGGCGGTAACGACAGCATGGATACCATTCTCAAGCTGAGCGACTATGCCGCCAAAATCGGAAGCGACATCCGCTTCATGGGCGTTCCCAAAACCATCGACAACGACCTGATGGTCACCGACCATACGCCCGGCTACGGTTCCGCGGCGAAATATATCGGCATGACCATCAAGGAGCTTGTCCGCGATTCGACCATCTACGACCTGAAATCCGTGACCGTCGTAGAAATCATGGGCAGAAACGCGGGCTGGCTGACCGCCGCTGCCGCTCTCGCTGAGGATGAGGACTGCGAAGGCGCGGCGATGATCTGCCTGCCGGAGATTCCGTTTGATCCGGAGCATTTCCTCGCGCGCATCGCGGAGATTCAGAAGAAAACGCCGTCGCTGGTCATCGCAGTTTCCGAGGGCATTCGGGCGGCGGACGGACGCTACGTCTGCGAGCTGGCAGACAGCAATCTGGTCGTCGATCCGTTCGGTCACAAGTATCTGGGCGGAACGGCGCGTTACCTCGCCAGCCTGATTGGCGCAAATCTGGGCTGCAAAACCCGCGCCGTCGAGCTTTCCACGCTCCAACGCTGTGCCGCGCATGCCGCGAGCATGACCGACGTTTCCGAATCGTTCGCCGTCGGCGAAGCTGCCGCACTCGCCGCGCTTGCCGGCAAGACGGGCATGATGGCTGCGCTCAAGCGCGTCAGCGATGCGCCCTACCTCTGCACGACGGAGCTTCACGATATTCACGACATCGCCAATCTTGAAAAAACCGTGCCGCTCTCCTATATCGACGCGGAGAACTATCGTCTGCGCGAACCGTTCTTTGCTTACGCGCGTCCGCTCATCGAGTCGGAGGTCGAACCGGAGTATATCCGCGGTCTGCCGCGCCACCTGACGCTGCCGAGATAAGGAATATCCGCCCTGCCGCAAATGCGGTCTGAAGGGATATGAAGATGATTTTCAAAATTTGTCTGAAGCGGCTTCGCTATTCGGTCTACGCGCTGTTTGCGCTGACGCTCTGTTATCGCTTTGCCGAGCGATGGGACAGCGGCGCGCTGTATTCGCTCTTTTTATTCATTCTGCTTCCGCTTTTTGTCCTCGCGCTGGTTTGGGCAGTCTATACGTCGATTCGCGATACCGCCCGCTATAAGCGCAGCGGCGTTCTGCCGAACGACCCGCCGACGCTGGCAGAGCGCATCGTCTGGTTCATACAGGACGAATTCAGCCTCGTCAAGTCGCTAAACAGCTGCGGAAAAGCACGCTTTTTCGCCTTTCGGCTTCTGGGCTTTGCGCTGATTGCCGCAGGATGTGCGCTCATGGTTTCCGAGCGCATCATTTGGGCAACGCTTGCCTTCATCGCAGGCGTCGCGCTGATTTACAGTGCGGCGGACTGAGTCCGCTCTCACTTCCGCCAAAGTCCGCAAAAACATTGCAGTTTTTGCTCACGCGGGCGGTTTCGCACAATTCCCTATACGGAAAAACAGCTGCCCTAAAGGGCAGTCTGCAAAGATGCACGAGGATGAACGTTCGGGCTTTGACAAAAACCGATTTTCCTCACGTTTTCCCCGCGCTCCTTTGCAGACTGCCCCATTCCCTCGTCCGAAAGGATCGAAGAAATATGGAAAAATCAATCAAAAAGTATTGGCCTTTGTTCCTTCTGCCGACCTTGGCGGCATTCGCCATCGGCTTTATCTTCCCCTTCCTGTGGGGCATTTTCCTCTCCTTCCATAAGTTCACGACCATCAGCAAGACGACGTTCGTCGGACTGGATAACTACATCAAGGTTTTCCAGGACAGCACGTTCACCTCTGCTTTCTGGTTCACCGCGAAATTTACCATCGTTTCGACCATTCTCATCAACATCATCGCCTTTGCCATTGCACTTGCGCTGACCCGCGGGCTGAAAGGCACGAATATCTTCCGAACCGTGTTCTTCCTGCCGAACCTCATCGGCGGCATCGTGCTGGGCTATATCTGGCAGATTCTGCTCAACGGTATTCTGACCAACCTCGGCAAGCCGCTGCTTGCGCTGGACGCCACCTACGGCTTCTGGGGACTCATCATCCTGATGTGCTGGCAGCAGATCGGCTATATGATGATTATCTACATCGCCGGTTTGCAGAACGTGCCGGGCGATTTGCTGGAAGCCGCCGCAATCGACGGCGCGACCGGTGCGCAGGCGCTCTTCAAGGTCAAGCTGCCGATGGTCATGCCTTCAATCACCATCTGCTCCTTCCTGACGCTGACCAACTCCTTCAAGCTCTTTGACCAGAACCTCTCGCTGACCGCCGGCGAACCCGCCAAGGCAAGCCAGATGCTCGCGCTGAATATCTACGATACCTTCTATCAGCGCAGCGGCGCACAGTGGAAGGGCATCGGTCAGGCGAAAGCCGTCGTCTTCTTCCTGCTGGTCATCGTGATTGCGCTCATTCAGCTCTACTTTACCCGCCGCAAGGAGGTGCAGCAGTAATGGCTAAAAAGTATCATGACGGTGCTGTTTCCGGCACCCGCCGCATCGCGGACATCGCGCTGACCGTTCTGCTCGCCGCGCTCTGCGTCGTCTGGATGTATCCGGTCATCCTCATCCTCATCAACTCGCTGAAGGATGAGCTTGCCATCTCCACCGCAACCGTTTTTGAATTCCCGACCGCGCAAACCTTTGCCGGTCTGCATAATTACGTCCACGGCATCACGCAGATGAACTTCCTCAGCTCCTTCGGCTATTCCGCGATTATCACCATCTCGTCCGTCGTGCTGATTCTGCTGTGCTGCTCGATGTGCGGCTGGTATATCACCCGCGTGACCTCCGCCATCTCCAAGGCGATGTATCTGCTGTGCGTGTTCTCGATGGTCGTCCCCTTCCAGATGGTCATGTTCACACTTTCCAAAACAGCGGATACGCTCAAGCTGAATACGCCGTTCAACATCTGCGTCATCTACCTTGGTTTCGGCGCGGGTCTGGCTGTGTTCATGTTCACGGGCTTCATGAAGTCCGTTCCGATTGCCATTGAGGAAGCCGCGATGATTGACGGCTGTAATCCGCTGCAAATCTTCTTCAAAATCGTCTTCCCAATTCTCAAGCCGACCATGATTTCCACCGCGATTCTGGAAACGATGTGGGTCTGGAACGACTACCTCCTGCCCACGCTGGTGCTGGATATCAAGAAATACCGCACCATCCCGATGGCGATTCAGTATTTCCGCGGAAGCTACGGGCGCGTTGAGATGGGCCCGATGATGGCGTGCATCATGATTACCGTTCTGCCGATTATCATCATGTACCTCATCTGCCAGAAGTACATCATCGACGGCGTCATCGCCGGTGCGGTGAAGGGATAAGGGGAACGATTGGGGCTTTGCCCCAAACCCCACCAAGAACCTGAGGTTCTTGGATTTCCCACTACGCTGTCGCTTTACGACAGCTGAGGAAAAAAACTTCTTCAAACCGCCCCATCGTTCCACCCCCATCATCGCGAAGCGCATAAAACTCCGTCAGGGAGCATAGCGTCACCTGACGGAGTTGTCCGCAAAACTGCAAACGAATCCCCTGACTCGCTCTTCTTTTCAAAGAAACGGGTCAGGGGATTTTATCATTGTGTCAGTTCAATCGTTATCGCTTCTTCCGGATGAATTTCAAGATCCCGTCCATTGTTATCCGCTGCATAGAAACTCGGTATCCATTCCAACTGTGTCGGAAGCGGATTCGGCTTCACATACACCATCTCTTCCGTATATTCCGTCGTTTCCATACCGCTCGATTTGCCGGATAGCGGCGTTGGCTCTTCTCCGTCCATATGCAGGTTCAGCTCCGCCAAATCGCCTGCTTTCCAGTTTTCACTCTCTTCGCTGAATACATGCCCATCCAGACTTTTCAGCCGAACCACCGTGCGAATCGTCGCATCCATCACGGCGACATCCGCGCTGACCTGTACGGTATTCAGCGTTTTCTCCGTGTGATAGTCTGCCTGCGTTTCATTTTGTCTAAGCGGAACATCTATGCGGACACGCCCATAATCCTTTTGTTCTCCTCGATATTCATATACATGCCCCGCTTCAAAGCTGTAATATGCTCTTTCTTCAAACACATCAAATTCAATCGGCAGGATTTCCAGTTCTAAAACTTCATCGCACAACTCAAAGACTTTTATCCCGATTGCCGTTCCATCCGCGGTTATCCTCTCATCGCTGAATTGCGGATTCCAATACTCATCTGTCCCAGCCTGATACACGCCGAAACTATTCTGGCGACTGATGATGACCGCATCTGCATCTGTCCCTTCCGTCTTCCACGTCTGCATGAGTTCATCAAAGATTTCATTACCTGTATCGGCATCCAAAATCGTGTCGCACTGTTGCATCTTTTCCCGCTCTTCCTCCGTCGGCGTCCAGCTGTAATCAACACTCGATTGCATGCCCGATGCTTCATAGGAAAGGAACAGGCTGTTTCCATCCACATACGCTTGCGCCAGTTTGAATGTGACCTTCTGCCCGTCGTCATTTTTTGCCGCCGTCTGAACCGCGCCGACATCCACGCTTTTTTCGTCAAGCGTCTGATACAGCTGTGCATAACCCTTGTCTTTCGTCTGTTCTGCCATCTTGCCGAACACGCCCATGCCGACGGCAACCGCCGCGCAGGTCAACGCCAGAATCATCAGGATTGCTATCGCCAAGCTCATCGACAACTTCTTTTTCACTTGAGTTTCCTCCCTTTCGCCTTCGGGAAGCATGCGAATCGTCGTGCGGATGGCTTCATCAAATTCCGTATTCTGCGGCGGATACATCGCCCGCAGTTCTCTTTGACTGGGCATTTTAAACCGTTTCATCGTTCCGCCTCCTCTTTCAGCATGTCCCGAAGCAGCCGCCTTGCCCGAAAAAGCCGACTGGTGATTTGCGGCAGGCTCACGTCCAGCGTTCCCGCGATTTCACGGAGCTTATAACCCTCCATGTAGTGCAGCAGCAGCGGAATGCGCATTTCCTCCGGTAAACATTCTATCGCGTCACGCAGTACGCTGTCCGGCTGCTGATCACTCGCCTCCGGCATCTCTTCCATAGGAATCATTTTCTGCTGCATGCGCTGGATATCCCTGCAAGCATTGATGACCGTGCGCGTCAGATAGGGCTTGAGCCGCGCAAATTCCACGCTTTCCCTGTGCGCCCAGACGGACAGCAACGCCTGCTGAACCGCGTCCTGCGCATCCTGTTCGTTGTGTACGATGGAATACGCAATGCGCCTGAGCGACGGCGCAAGCCTCTCTGCTTCCTCGCCGTATTGCTTTTTCGTCATATGATTTCCTCCAACCGGTTCTCTTTCGAAGGTCCTTCACTTGTTATACGGACAAGTACAGGGTTTCCTTGCACCAAAAAGAAAAAAACTGCCTTAACGAGCAGCTCCGGGCAG
>URJN01000112.1 GCA_900548125.1 uncultured Eubacteriales bacterium | reverse complement strand
ACCGCCGCTTTTTGTTTTTCGGGCTGTTTAAGCCGGCGTGCTTCCAGCATAAAATAAAAATGCTGTGAACGCCTTGATTTGCGCTCGGGCATGCCGTGCGCCGCTTCGGGAGAAAATCCTCTTGCGGCGATGCGGACACATCGCCCCGCCGCGGCATAATCTGCCATCAGGCGGGTTCGCCGCCGCAAAGCCGAAAAAACGGAGGGATTCTCATGGCGCAATATGCGGTACGCGAAAGCCCGCCGCTGCGGGGAGAAATACCCATCAGCACATCCAAGAACGCCGTGCTGCCCATCATGTGCGGCGCACTTCTGACAGGGGATGACGTGCGCATCGAACGCCCGCCGGACCTGACGGATGTCAAAACACTCTGCTCCCTGATGACCGCCTGCGGATGCAGCGTCAAGCAGGAAGCGCACGCGCTCATTTTGAACGCAAAGACACTGAAAGAACCGCAGGATGAAGAGGATGTCCGCAAGATGCGCGCGTCCGTGCTTGTGCTGGGTCCGCTGCTGGCGCGGCTGGGCGAAGCGCGCATTCCGCTTCCGGGCGGGTGCGCCATCGGACAGCGTCCCATCGACCAGCATCTCAAGGGCATGAGCGCACTGGGCGCAAAGGTCAGGTTTGACCACGGCGGCGTCACGCTCTCCGGACATCTGCGCGGCGCGGTCATCTATCTGGATATGCCGTCCGTCGGCGCGACGGAAAACCTGCTGATGGCGGCGACGCTTGCCAGCGGCACGACCCGCATCGAAAACGCGGCAAAGGAACCGGAAATCGTCGATTTGGCGGCATTTCTCAATGCGATGGGCGCGAAAATCTCCGGCGCGGGTACATCGACCATCGTCATTGAAGGCGTGCGCGCGCTGCACGGCGCGAGCTGGCAGCCCATCTCCGACCGCATCGAGGCGGGCACGATGGCGTGCGCCTGCGCCATCACGGGCGGCGAATTGCTGCTTGCCGGCGCGCGGGCGGAACACCTGCGTTCGCTGCTTTTTAAGCTCAGCGAAGCGGGCGTACATATCAAAGATACATCGGGCGGACTGATGATTTTCGGACGTGCCAAGCAGCCCTTTGAGATTCGAACGATGGTCTACCCCGGCTTCCCGACCGATCTTCAGGCACCGATGATGGCGGTTGCCTGCAAGACGCCCGGAACCAGTGTATTTCTGGAAACGATTTTTGAAAACCGCTTTATGCACGCCGCTGAGCTGGCGCGGCTCGGCGCGCATATCCGCGTGGAAAATCGTGTCGCCGTCGTAGAAGGCACGCCGTACCTGACCGGCGCAGCTGTACGCGCGACCGACCTGCGCGCGGGCGCGGCGCTCATCCTCGCCGGACTCTGCGCCGAAGGCGAAACGCTCGTGGACGACGCAGGCGGACATATCGACCGCGGCTACTGCCGCATCGAAGAAAAGCTCAGTGCCGTCGGCGGGCGTATCAAGCGCATAACGGAGTAATTTTGGAAAGCCCTCTCCGCCCGGGAGGGCTTTGCCTCTCCCTTGCAAACCCATGCCGCTTGGTGTATAATTCTGTAATGGATGGATATGATTTTTTTCTGATTCGGAAGGCTTTTTCCGACGGCTGCAAAGCGATAATGCCTGCTTGCGGCATCCTCCATTCTCCCCCTGCTGACAGTCGTCCTCTGCCGACGACAGGACAGCCGCTGCCACAAGGCGCACATCTCGTTTCCGACGCGGCGCAGAGCCGTATGCGCGCCTGTTTATCCCTTCCGAAGAAAGGATTCCCGAATGACACGAAAACAATGGGCGGCACTCTCCCTTTCGCTGCTCGGCGCGGGCATCGGCGGCATCATCGCCGCGGTCGCTCTCGTCGATCCGTTTGAAGTGTACCATAAAGCGACGGCGTTTATCCCGCCGATTACCAACGGCACGCAGAATTATTCCAACGCGGGCATCGCCAAAAACTATGAATACGACAGCGTCGTCATCGGCTCGTCGATGACCGAGAATTTCACGCCCAGCCAGCTTGACCGTCTTTTCGGCGGGCAGTTCGTCAAACTCCCCATCAACGGCGGCTCGCCTTTCAATCATAAGCAGATGATGGATTTGGCGTTTTCCTCCCACGATGTGCGGCGTGTGCTTTACGGCATGGACATCGAGGCCTTGACCTACTTTTATACATCGCCCAAATGCGAAATGCCGGATTACCTCTATGACAATAACCTGTTTAACGACGTTTCCTACTGGTTCAACAAGAGCGTTTTATCCCAGTATATCCCGCAATGCCTCAGCACGCTGGGGCAGACCGACCCCGATCAGCGCGATACCATGTATACCTGGGGCGACCTTTACACCTACGGCAGGGATGCGGCTCTCGCCGGCGTATCCATTTCCTCCTCGCCTGTGGAGCAGATGCCCGTTTCAACGCCCGCCGAGCTTTCCCAGCAATCGCTGCTGAATGTCGAACACAATATTCTCCCCTACATTCAGAATCATCCGGATACTCAGTTTATCTTTTTTTACCCGCCTTATTCTCTGGCTCAGTGGTATCAATTCTACGCCGTCGGTTCGCTTGACTATCATCTGGAGCAGAAGGAAGCCTTGACCGCTATCCTGCTCACCTATCCCAACGTCGAAATCTATGATTTTCAGGCGCGGACGGAATGGATTCTTGACCTGAATCATTATATCGACGCCAAGCACTACGGCGCGGATATCAACGCCGCGATGGCGGAGGATATCGCGGCAGGAAACTGCCGCATCACGGACAGCGGGCAGGTTGCGCAGAACGACGCGCTGCTCAAGGAGCTTGTCGGTCAGCTCGTCCATGCCGGAGAATGGATTTTTGATTGACGCCGTCCCGCGGGGCGCGTTCGGGGTTAGTTTTAAAATCCTGCAATACTTCCCTGACCATCGCATGGCGATAGCGCACTTCGGGCGCGGAAAACAGAATTCCCTGCCGAATTTTATGGCAAAGCTCAAACGTACTCTTTACAAGGAGAAATTTCGATATGCTGTTTAATTCCTACGTCTTTATGCTGGCTTTCCTGCCGCTGACGCTGCTGGGTTACTTTCTGCTGGGCAAGCTGCCCCGGCGCGTACAGCTCAACAAGGTCTTTCTCGTGCTGGCATCGTTCATCTTTTACGGATACAACAATCCCAGCTATGTGCCCATCATCGCCGGAAGCATCCTCGTCAATTATGCGCTCAGCCAGCTGATGCTCTCTCAGGAAAAGAAAGCCGTCCGCCTGCCGCTGATGCTGCTGGGTCTGGCAATCAACCTCGGCGTGCTGTTCTATTTCAAATATCACGATTTCTTCTTTGATAACATGAACCATGCCTTCGGTCTGCACTTGACGCTCAACCGCGTCGCGCTCCCGCTGGGCATCTCGTTCTTCACCTTTCAGCAGCTTTCCTACGTCATCGACAGCTATCGGCGCACCGTGCCGCGCTATAACATTCTGGATTACTCGCTGTTTGTCACGTTCTTCCCCCAGCTCATCGCCGGTCCGATCGTGCTGCACAGCGAAATCGTCCCCCAGTTTGCCGACCCGAAAAACCGCAGCTTCAATTTCGATAACTTCGCGCCGGGGCTTTACGCCTTCGCCCGCGGCTTGGTGAAAAAGGTCATCATCGCCGATACCTTTGCCGCCGCGGTGGATGCGGGCTTCGCTTCCGCGCTGACGCTCAACACGGCGGAAGCGTGGTTCGTCGCCATCGGCTATACCCTCCAGCTGTATTTCGACTTCTCCGGCTATTGCGACATGGCGACGGGCGTTGCGCTGATGTTCAACATCCGGCTGCCCATCAACTTCAATTCGCCCTATAAGAGCCTGAACATCCGCGAGTTCTGGCAGAGATGGCATATCACGCTCTCCCGTTTCCTGACGACCTACATCTACTTCCCGCTCGGCGGCAGCCGCAAGGGCATGGCGCGCACCTGCATCAACCTGATGCTCGTCTTTCTGGTCAGCGGTCTTTGGCATGGCGCGGGCTGGCTGTTCCTGCTCTGGGGCTTGATGCACGGCGCGGCAAGCGTGTTTTACCGCCTGTTCCGCAAGCAGTATGACGCGCTGCACCCCGCGCTGCAATGGCTCATCAACTTCGGCTTTATCGTCGTCGCGTGGGTATTCTTCCGCGCAACGAGCCTGACGGACGCGCTCGCCATCGTCAAGTCGATGTTCATGATGGATTTCGCTCCCATCAGCTCGTCGATTACCTCGGCATTCGCCCTGCCGGGCGGCTTCCACCCGGGCTACAACGCCGTATACATGATGGTTTGGTATCTGGCGTCGCTGTTCGCATGCCTGGGCATGCGCAACACCTACGAAAAGACGATGACATTCCGTCCGACGGTCGCGAACTCGCTTTCGACCGTTCTGATGATTCTCTACTGCACGCTGTCCCTGTCGAGCGTCAGCGTATTCCTGTATTTCAACTTCTAAGCGCACGGTATTCATGATGAAAAGAAAAACTTGGGCACTTCTGACCTGCGCGATGCTGATTCTCGCCATCGCCGACGCAAGCCTGCTGGTCATCTTCGTAGACCCGTTTCAGGTCTATCGGCTTGCCACGCTCTATATGCCCCCGATTGACAACACCACGCAGGTATACGCCAATGCGGGTATTGCCCGAAATTACGACTATGACAGTGCCATCGTCGGCACATCCGTGACGGAGAACTTTCGCCCGTCGCAGATGGACGAGCTGCTCGGCGGACGCTTCATCAAGCTCTGCACCCAGTCGGGAACGGCGTATAACCACGCGCTGCTGATGGATTTGGCATTCCGCACGCACGACATCCGCCGCATCGTTTACGGGCTGGACGTCTACTCCTTTATCGGCGCAACGGATAAGACCGGAAGCACCGTACCGTTTTATCTCTACGACGACAATCCGTTCAACGACGTTTCCTATTGGCTCAACCGCAGTGTGCTGGCTTCCTTCCTGCCTCGATGCCTGAAGGCATGGGGACAGCATCAGGATGATTCCATCCGAGACAGCATGTATTGCTGGGCGGGGCGGGATGAATACGGCGAAGCCGCGCTGTACAATGCCAGCTTCTCCTCGCCGCAGAGCGAACAGCCCGATGACCGATATGTTTCCGCGGCGCAGGCAAACCTGACCCTGCACCTGATTCCCTACATCGAGGCGCATCCGGACACGCAGTTTGATATCTTCTTTCCGCCCTACTCCGCCGCGGAGTGGGCAACCATGAAAAGCAAAGGCTCACTCGAAGCCATTCTAACCGTGCGCGGGCTTTGCTATGATGCGCTCAGTGCCTATCCCAACGTCACCCTCTACGACTTTGCGGCGCGTGAAGATTGGGCGCTGCATCTGGAAAATTACAAAGATACGCTGCATTACGGACAGTGGATCAACGACGCCATCACCGCCTGCATCGCAAACGGTGAATCGATCGTTTCTTCCCGCGAAATGCTCGACGAGGCAACCGCACAGCTTCGCAGCTGGGCGAATATGCAGATTGATGCGGGCTGCTGGATTTTCTGAACCCGCCCTGAAAGGAGGATACACCATGCGCTCCTCACTCGCAAAAAAAGCAAAAAAAAGAAACGCGCAGTCGGCATTTAAGCGCGTCCTGTTCGCCGCGCTTGCGCTCTGCGCCATCGTAGCACTCAGCGCGGGCATGACAACCCTTTTGCAGCCGCCGAATCTCGACGTGCTTGCCGAACCGACGGACAGTGCGCCGACTGCTGACCCGACGCCCTCTCCTGAGCCGACTGCCACCCCGACTCCGGCGGTCTATGCGCCCTTTGGCGCACAGTATGGTTATGGCGGCGCAGACCTCATTCCCAAAACGCCGACGCCCGACCCCGCACAAAGCACGCCGATTCCGACCGCCGAGCCTACGCCTGCGCCGACCGCAAAAGCCGCGCGCACACTGAAAAAAGGCTCGACCGGTGAGGACGTCAAAAAACTTCAGCAGGCTCTCATCGACTTGGGTTATCTCAGCGATACCGCAGACGGCACATTCGGCGCAAAGACGCAGGACGCCGTCACGCTCTTTCAGGCGGTCAACGGCTTGGATGCGGACGGTTTGGCAGGCGCAAAAACGCAGGCGCTTCTGTTCAGCGGTACAGCACTCTCCGCGGATCAGGCACCGCCGACCGATTTTCTCGTGCTGGTCAACCGAAGCCACAAGCTCAGTAAAACAGATGTGCCGACCGATTTGGTCGAAATCGCTTCCATTCTCCCTTCCGACGTCGTGAAGGTGAAGTATGCAGGAACGAAAGCCAACCGCACCGCTGTCGAAGCGTTGGGCAAGATGCTCTCCGCCGCCATCAGCGAAGGCGTTTCCAATTTCCAGATTTCCTCCGCTTACCGCACATACAGCGAACAGCAGAAGCTGGTCGATAACTCCGTCGCCAAATATCAGAAGAATAACCCCAGCTGGTCGCGCGACCGATGCCTCTCCGCGACCTATCAAACCGTCGCGCCCGCAGGCTCCAGCGAGCATCAGACCGGCTTGGCGTTTGATATCACCGTTCCCGGCGTCAGCTTCACCGGAACCGAGCAGCAGAAATGGCTTCATCAGCATTGCGCGGAATACGGCTTTATCATCCGCTATCCAAAGGATAAGACGAAGATCACGGGCTACATTTACGAGCCGTGGCATCTTCGGTATGTGGGGAAACCGGCGGCAAAACTGATGAAGGACCAGAATTTATGTCTGGAAGAATTTCTGGGGGTGGCATACGATGGCCAGAAAGATGGAATTTCGAATGGAGCGGGATGGGCTAATACAGGTCGGTAACACCGTAGCCTTGAAAGAAGATACGGCAAATACGATGGCAGGTGTTATGTTCTATTATACAATTAAAGATGCCATTGCCATGTCCAATAACACGAAGAAGCCATTAAAGAAGCTGGAAGGAACCGTAACGTCCATAGAAGCCAACGAAAGTTACTGGACTGTAACCGTAGAGATCGAAGAATAATCTCGCATGGATGCGGGATGTGTGTTATGATAGAAAGATTAAAAGAGAAGAGGAATTAAGAACATGCCAATCAGAATACAGAATGATTTGCCGGCAAAAGAAATACTGGAGAAGGAAAACATCTTTGTGATGGACGAGAGCAGAGCTCTGACACAGGAAATCCGTCCGTTGAAGGTGGGAATCCTGAACCTGATGCCGCTGAAAGAAGATACAGAGCTTCAGCTTTTAAGGAGCTTTTCAAATACAC
>URJN01000111.1 GCA_900548125.1 uncultured Eubacteriales bacterium | reverse complement strand
GGGCAATCTCTGCGTTATTTCCCACGCTTCAAAAGCGGCTGAGTCCGCTTTCACTTCCGCCGAAGTCTGCAAAACATTGAAGCTCTGCGCACGCGGGCAATCTCTGCATTATTTCCCTCGCTTCAAAAGTGACTGAGCCTGCCTTCACTTCCGCCGAAGTCTGCAAACAAAAGAACGGCGACGCTTTCGCGCCGCCGCTTGTGTGAGATTCAATTACTCAGCGGGGATGAAGTCCGGCAGTTCGCCAGTGGAGACGACGATACCGGAGATGTAGCCGAAGCCGCAAGCGTCAGCATCCGCGTTGGAGCCCAGACGGTTGGTGCCATGCACGCCGCCGGTGACTTCGCCAGCCGCGTAGAGACCCGCGATCGGCTGACCGTAGATGTCGATAACCTGAGTCATGGTGTCGATGACCAGACCGCCCATCGTGTGGTGCACAGACGGGAACTGCGGCAGAGCGTAGTACGGACCTTCCTCAATCTTAACCATGGTGGAAGCCATGACCTTGCCGAAGTCGAGATCCGTGCCATTGTCGATGTAGCCATTGTGCTTCTCGATGGTCGCCTTCAGGTTCTCGCCGGTGACGGCCGGATACAGACCCTTCACTTCGAAGCCGTTGATCTTCTCAGCCAGCTCGTCGAGGGTATCCGCCTTCAGGATGCGGCCGTCAGCGATGCCCGCTTCGATTTCTTCCGGACGGACATAACCGGCAACGACCGGCTCGGTGAAGATCGCGTAGGTGGAAACAAAACCGGTGTTGACAGCAGCGTTCGCGCAGACGTCGCGGCGGTCGCCTTCGTTGACGTAACGGTTGCCGTTGTAGTCAACATAGATGACGCCGTAGGACGGACCGGTGAACGGCCATACCGCGTACTTATCCAGGACGCCGGTGTTCGGGTCAGCCCACGGATAACGCTGGATGTTGCTCATCTGAGTGGTGTTCGCGCCAATCGCCTGCGCAAGGTAGATGCCTTCGCCGGTGGACGCCGCCTTGATGTTGGTGGTCGGCAGATCCGCGGTCAGGTACGGAACCTGCGTCTCGCGCATTTCAACGTTGGAGGAGAAGCCGCCGGTCGCCAGGATGACGCCCTTCTTGGCTTCGATGGTCTTGTAGCCGTCAGCGGTCGCAACGCGGATACCGACAACGCGGTTCGCCTCGTCGCGGGTACGGTAGATTTCAACCATCTTGGTCTCCAGCTCGACGTTCGCGCTGGTTTCCTTCAGCATCTTGAGCTGCAGGTTGGTGATGTCGGAACCGACCTGATTCTCGGTGACGTAGGTACGATAGCCGTAGTGTCCGCCCGGACGAGCCAGGGTCTCACGAATTTCGAGACCGTTGTCCAGCAGCAGATCGAGGTAAACCGGGGAAGCGTAAACCATCTCGCGCACCAGCGCCGGGTTGCTCATGTTGTCGCCGCCCTTGATGGTGTCTTCAATGTGCTTCTCAGCGGTATCCGGCTCAAGACCCAGCTTCGCCTGAAGCTCAGCCGCGCGCTTGGAGGTGTAAGAAGCATACTGACCGCCGTTGATGGCACTGTTGCCGCCGGTGGTGGAGAGCTTCTCAACCAGAACGACGGTGCTGCCGGCCTTCTCCGCGGAGTAAGCCGCCGCGAGACCCGCGAAACCGCCGCCGACGACGACGACGTCATAGCTCTCGTCCCACTGCTCCGGAATTTCGGTGGAGCCCATGGTCGGGAAGTAATCCGGCGCGACGACTTCCTTCGCCTCTACCGGCTTCTTGAAATCTTCAACATTGGCGCCCGCCTCGACCAGAGCAGCCTCAACAGCCTTGAGGATACCCTCGGAGGTACGGGTCGCGCCGCTGACGGTATCAACCGCCAGGGACTGCGCTTCCAGAATCGCGGCAGGCATCTTTTCCAGTGCCGGCCAGCCCGGAGCGGTCTCGTTGTAAGCGGTAACCTTGATGTCCTCGATCTTGCTCTCAGACAGGGTTACGTCCACCGTCAGGCCGTCATACATGCCGCGGGTGACTTCCGTGTAGGTGCCGGGCTTCATGCCTTCAGCCATCACCGTCGTGAAGCTGGAAGCCAGCAGGCAGAGGCTCGCCACGGAGGCAATCCATTTCTTGTTCATTCTTTTTTCTTCTCCTTTCCGATGTAAGCACGTTCGGAATTTTCCTGACATCATTGTACATGAATTTATACACTTCATCACTCGAAAGGAGGAAATGAATCATTCGAAAAATAGAAATTTAACAATCCGACTCCTGAACCCTCAAAGCAGTGTCCTTCTTTGTCAAATCTGACGCATATATGGCGCAATACCTCGCCAACGCCCGCGCGGCAGGCTTGAGCGTTTCGTAGTTTTTGTAGACGATGTTTTCCCACGCCCAAATCGGTTCCTCGTCCATGTCCAGCCGAACCATGCCGTAGACCTCGGCGTATTGGCGCGACGCGCGATGCGGCACAAGCGTCATCGCGCCCTCCTGCCGTGCCCGCTCCATCACCAGCTGAACGCCGCCCAAAAACGTGACCTTGCCCAGATGGATGCCCATCTGCTCCATCATCGGCAGAAACTCCCCGACGAAGCAGCATGTATCATGCGGATAGACAAACGGCATGCCCGTCAAATCCTCATATTTCAGCTTCTTTTTCTGTGCCATCGGGTTATCCCACGCCACCATCAGATAGACCGGCTCCCGATACAATGGAATTGTCCTCAGCCCGCTGACCGCGCCGGCGCGCGTCGTGTAGAAAAAGCCGACGTCCAGCATGTCCCCGCGGATAAGCGCAGGCACGCCCGCGTTATGCGAGGTCATCATGTTCAGCCGAACCTCGGCATGTGACCTGCTGAAGCCCTCAAACAGGCTCAGCAGGCTGTACGCCGTGTTGATTTCACAGCCGCCGACGGTAATCGTTCCCTCCAGCTTTTCCTCTGCGCATACGCTGTCCAGAGCCAGATAGTATTCCTCCACCATTCGCTTCGCGTGAACGAGGAACGCCTTGCCCTGCGGAGTCAGCCGCAGCTGTCTGCCCGTTTTGCCGAACAGCGGCGCGCCGACCTCCTGCTCCAGCATCTGGATATGCTTAAAAAGCGTGCTGGGCGCATATTGAAGCTGCTCCGCCGCTTTTTGATAATTAAATGTCTGGGAAAGCGTAATCATCGTCAGAAGCTGTTTGATATCCATATCCGCATGTCCTTTGCTTTTGTTAAGAATGTATCTATATTTTACAATGAACGCCCGAAAAAAGCAACCAATATCGAAAGCCGTTCAACCGATGCGCGTCAGCGCGTTAAGCTCAGGGATTCGGGCATGGCAGGACTGCCGCACCGAAACCTGTATGAGAGCTTTGCTCATGCGGGCGATTTAACGCCGTTTTTCCTGCGTTAAAAAGAGAGCCAGCCCGCCGGACTGACTCTCTCAGGGTTATCCTGTTTTTACTTCACGCTCGCCGCATAAGCCGCTGCGCTCTCGCCGGAGATCTTGCCCCAAACGATGGTGCTGGTGTTCGCCAGACCGCCGATGTTCGCGCTGCCGCCGATGTTCGCGCCGCCGGCAAGCTCGCCAGCCTCATACAGACCGACGATCGGCTGATCGTTGGTGTCGAGCACCTGCGCGTCCGTATTCATCACCGGACCGCCCTTGGTCAGCATGACATACGGGCAGGTCTTGATCGCGTAGAACGGACCTTCCAGCTTCATCATGGATTCCGCCGGACGACCGAACTTCGTGTCTTCGCCCTTTTCAACGTCCGCGTTGTACGCTTCAACGGTCGCCGCCAGACCCGCCGCATCGACGCCGATCTTCTGCGCCAGCTCGTCGAGCGTGTCCGCCTTCACGATGCAGTTTTCCTCAGCCAGAAGCGCGTCAAAGCGAGCCCAGCCCTCATCCTTGCTGATGATGGAATCCTGCGTATCGCGCATTTCCTGCGTGAGAATCATGTAAACGAGGCTGTGCGGTGCGTTGGCATAAGCCGCCTTGCGCTCGCTGTCCAGAGCATTGAACTCGTTGGCAACACGATTGCCGTTGGTGTCCACCCAGATTACGCCGTTGTAATCCTTAACCTGCGTGGTCGTCGTCACGTCGAAGCCGTCGCACGGCACGCCGCCCGGATAAGCCGGCAGGTAATCCATGTTGTTGAACTTCGCGCCAGCCTTCTCAGCGAAGCGATAGCCGTCGCCGGTTACGAAGGACGGAGCCATGGTCAGGATGTTCTCATAGTTATACTTGTGGAGCAGCTCCTCGCTGTGGCCGTAGCCGCCGGTGGTCAGGATGGTCGCCGGAGCGCGGAACTCGCGTCCGTCCGTCAGCGTCACGCCCTTGACCGCGCCGTCTTCCAAGATGATATCCGCAACCTCGGTGTTCAGCAGCAGGCTGACATTGCCCTTTTCCACCTGCTCGTCGAGCAGCGGACGAATCAGCGCAATGATGGCCTTGCCGCCGCCTTTTACGCGATACTCACGCGGCACGTTGAACGCGTCGTAAGAGGAAGACATCTTCGGCTGACGGTCGCCGAAATCAGCGCCCAGGTCATCCAGCCAGTCGATGGCAGCCGCCGCGCACTCGGTGTGCTTCTTGGTCAGCTCCGGAATGTTGGTGCCGCCGCCCATGCGGACGATATCCTCGGCAAAGTTTTCGGGGCTGTCTTCCACGCCCGCTTCGATCTGCTGACGTGCGCCCGCAGCGGAAGTCGTGCCGCCCGCAAAGCGGATAGAGCCGCCCACGTCGTCGTTCTTTTCAATCAGGTAGACCTTCGCGCCCGCGTTCGCCGCAGCAATCGCCGCGTTCACGCCGGAGGAACCGGCACCGACAACGATGACGTCCGGATTCTCGAACGTCGGCTCGGCAAGCTGAACTTCCTTGGTCACTTCTTTGCTGGCGAGGTCTTCCGGCTTCAGACCGGCTTCCGCCAGAGCCTTTTCAGCAGCAGCCAGAACCGCGTTGCTGGTGATGGTCGCGGACGCGACGGTATCCACCTTCACGCTGTTCTGCTCAACCATTGCGGCAGGCATGCTCTCAATCGCCTTGGAGCCGATGCCGTCGGTTTCACTCGCGCCTTCCGCCTTCGCGGCGACAATCTCATTGTTTTCGATGGTCAGCGTTACGGTAACGTCGCCGCCGAAGCCCTTTTCCGTCGCGGTGTAATCCTGCGCCAGCGCAGCACCCGCCACGAGGGTCAGGCAGAGCACCAGCATCAGGCACAACGCCTTCTGAATGTTCTTCATCTTTTTTCCTCCTTATCAACAGGGAAATTGTACGTTTCCCTCCATGAACTATGTTGATTTTATCACAATATCAATGATAATTCAACCTTATTTCTTCCGTTTTTGTTATTTATTTTGAATAAGTCAGTTGTTTTGTATTTTTTATAATATCATATCCGCAGTTCGGAACATGTTCTTTCTTCATATTTAATCTGCATATTAAAAGGAACGGTCAAGCCCTTTGCCTGATCGTTCCTTTTGTCTATTGGATATCTTTACAGCATGCTCGCCAGAAACGCCTTGAGCCGCTCCGTCTTCGGTGCGCCCAGCACATCCTCCGGCTTGCCCTGCTCGCAGATGACGCCCTGATCCATAAAGACCACGTTGCTGGCAACTGCGCGGGCAAAACTCATCTCGTGCGTCACGACCAGCATCGTCAAGCCCTCCTGCGCCAGCTTCTGCATGACGGAAAGCACCTCGCCGACCATCTCCGGATCGAGCGCGCTCGTCGGCTCGTCAAAGAGGATGACCTCCGGATCCATCGCCAAGGCGCGGGCGATGGCAACGCGCTGCTTCTGTCCGCCGGAAAGCTGACGCGGCTTCGCGTTCACATACGCATCCATGCCGACTTTTTCCAGATACTTCATCGCGTTCTTCACGCTTTCCTCGCGGCTGCGGTGAAGCACCTTGACCTGTCCGGTCACGCAGTTTTCAAGCACGGTCATGTTGCCGAACAGATTGAACTGCTGAAACACCATGCCGACCTTCGCGTGATAGCGCGGCATGTTGACGCTTCCGGAGAGGATATCGTCGCCGTGATAGAGGATGCTCCCCTCATCCGGCGTTTCAAGCAGGTTGATGCAGCGCAGCAGCGTCGATTTTCCCGAACCGGAGGAGCCGATGATGCAGGTCACCTCGCCCTTATGGGTCACGAAGTCAACGCCCCTGAGTACCTCGTGGCTGCCGAATGCCTTTTTCAGCCCCTTGACCTCAATCACTCGTTCCATCTCTTCACAGCCTCCTTTTCATTCTTCACGGACACCTTGATATCCGCGCGGCTGTCGCTCTGCGAGCCGTGAATCACATAGTTATCCGGACCGTCCATCTTCTTTTCGATGATGCGCAGGATGCGGCTGACGGTCAGCGTCAGGATGAAGTAGATGACCGCGATGATGAAGTAGACCTCGAAATAGCGGTAATACGCGCCCGCCGCGCTCTTCGCTTGGAAGAACAGCTCGGAAACGGAGATGACGTTCAGCACGCTGGAATCCTTGATGTTGACAATCAGCTCGTTGCCGACCGACGGCAGGATGTTGCGAATCGCCTGCGGCAGGATGACCGTCGTCATCGTCTGCCAATGGGTCATGCCGATGGCGTGCGCCGCCTCAAACTGTCCCTTGTCCACGGAAACGATGCCGCCGCGGATAATCTCCGCCATATATGCGCCGGTGTTGATGGAGATGATGAAAATCGCGGCGAAGGTCGTATCCATATAGATGCCGGCGTACTGCGCGCCGTAGTAGATGACGACCGCCTGAACGATCATCGGCGTGCCGCGGAACACCTGAATATAGATATTCGTCAGCAGCTGAACGAACGCCAGCAGCCCGCGCCGGATGGTCAGCCCCACGCCGGATTCGCCGCGCTTCTTTTCCGGAAGCGTGATGGTGCGCACGATGGCGACCAGCAGACCGAGCACAAAGCCCAGTGCCGTGCCCGTCAGCGCGATGAGCAGGGTCATGCCCGTTCCGCGAAGGAAGAGCATGCCGTATTTTTGCAGCAGGAAGTAAACCCAGCCGAAGAAAGATGTTGAAGCGTTTGGCATTGTAAACTCCTTTTTGATGGGGATGGGGACGCCGCCCCAAGCCCCGGCAGGGAACAAAGCTCCCTGCACCTTCCATTTGATTGCTTTGTGATAAACGGATGCTGATTCAATCTGTTGAAGCTGCCGCGAAGCGAAGAACGCGGTCCGGGGAACATGCCCCCCAGACATCACAAAGGGACTGTCAAGCTAACAACACCGATATTTCAAAAAACTAAGTATTTGTGCCCGAAGGTTTCCAAAGGGCGATGCGCCAAACGGGCGCCGTAAACGCTCGGAAAGCCC
>URJN01000110.1 GCA_900548125.1 uncultured Eubacteriales bacterium | reverse complement strand
TAGAACAGCGTGCCGTCCTCCAGCGTTTCAGCAGTACCGTCGGTGACGCGTGTGATCTCTGAAAGCAGATTTCCCTCGTCTTTTACGCGAACCATCAGCGTACAGACGACACTTGCACCGAATTCCGTATGCTCGATGATGACGGGCGCGGAACGGAGAAAATACTCAAGCCGCTGCCAAGTGGAATAATCCACTTCGACCAAGTAGCGGGAGCTTTTTTCCATCACGACGACGCCTGCTGCATCGAGCGCGGTTTTGCTGCCCTGCGCATAAGCGCGGACAAGTCCCCCTGCGCCGAGCAGTATGCCGCCGAAATAGCGCGTAACGACGACGGCACAGTTGACCACGCCGCGTGCCTTCATCACTTCGATAATCGGCATGCCTGCCGTTCCGCCGGGTTCGCCGTCGTCGCTGTAACGCATAATGCCGGAGTTCAAACCGATGATATACGCATAGCAGTTGTGCGTGGCGTCCTTGTGCTTCTGGCGAATGCGGGAGAGGAAGGCGAGTGCATCCTCTTCCGTTTCGCAGGGACAGCCATAGCCGATAAAACGGGATTTGTTGATGATGAATTCGGCACTGTTCTCTTCGCGCAGTGTTTTATAGGAAAGCTGAGCAGACATGGCTTACTTGAGGATCAGGCGATGGAACTTCTTCTTGCCGCTGCGCAGCATCAGACCATCCGCGCCAATCATATCGGCGGTGACAACGGCGTTCACATCCGTCACCTTTTCTTCACCAAGGCTCACGCCGCCGCCCTGAACCAGACGGCGAGCCGCAGAGTTAGACGGCGCAAGACCGCAGGTCACAAGCAGGGTCGTCACGCGGGCGTCCTTCTCAAGGTCAGCCGCCGTGATTTCGGTCGTCGGAATCGAGCCGCTCAGCACCGCGCCGCCGAACAGGGAAGCGGCGGCTTCCTGCGCCTTCTGTGCTTCCTCCTCGCCGTGGACGAGCTTGGTGACCTCGTAGGCGAGAACCTTCTTGGCTTCGTTAATCTGGCTGTCCTTGAGCGCACCCAGACGACGAACCTCGTCCATCGGCAGGAAGGTCAGCAGACCGAGGCACTTTTCGACGTCCTGATCGTCAACATTGCGCCAGTACTGGTAGAAGTCGTACGGGCTGGTCTTTGCCGGATCGAGCCAAAGTGCGCCCTTCTCGGTCTTGCCCATTTTACGACCGTCGTGGGTCAGCAGCAGCTGGAAAGTGCAGGCAAACGCATTTTCGCGCTCCTTGCGGCGGATGAGATCCGCACCGCCCAGCATGTTGCTCCACTGATCGTTGCCGCCCATCTCCAGACGGCAGCCATAGTTCTTGAACAGCTCGAGGAAGTCGTAGGACTGCATAAGCATGTAGGTGAACTCGAGGAAGGAAAGTCCGTTTTCGGTTGCCATACGCGCCTTATAGCAGTCGGCAGTCAGCATTTTGTTGACGGAGAACATGGAGCCGATGTCGCGCATGAACTCGATGAAGTTCAGGTTGCGCAGCCAATCGCCGTTGTTGACGATGATCGCCTTGCCCTCGGAAAAATCGAGGAAGCGGCTCATCTGCTTTTTGATCTGCGCAACGTTGTTGTCGATGGTTTCAACGGTCATCATCTTGCGCATATCGGTCTTGCCGGACGGGTCGCCGATCATCGCGGTGCCGCCGCCCATCAGCGCGATCGGGCGGTGTCCCGCACGCTGCATGTGCGCCATCGCCATGATCGGGATGTAGTGACCGATGTGCAGGGAATCGGCGGTCGGGTCGAAGCCGACGTAGAAGGTGGTCGGATTCTTGAGCTGTTCGTAAAGCTCATCTTCAAACGTCATCTGGGCGATAAAGCCGCGCTCTTTGAGCAGGTCGAGAATGTGCTGTGCCATGGGGGTTTCTCCTCCTTCAATCAAGCGGACAGCGGAATGGAGCGGGAAGGCGGTGCTGTCCAAATAAAAAACACCTTCCCGACAAGCTATCGGGAAGGCGTGAAACACGCGGTACCACTTCCGTTCAAGGCTTCATTGCTGAAAGCCTCCTCCGTCGCCCGCAGACACGGGCTGTACGCTGTATCCGGCGTACCGGCGATCGCCTACTGGCAGCATTGCGTTGGGGATCGTGCTCCGAGATGTATTCCGCGCGTCTTGCGATATCGCCTTGCACCGACCGGCGACTCTCTGTATCGCGGCATGATGCGCGTACTTGTTCTCATCAATGCGTATGGTCGTATTATAAAGCGCGTTCATCCGGTTGTCAAGTCCAAACTTTGACGGCTTGCGCAAACCGAAAAACTGATATACAATGGAACAGAAACAGGAAAGGAATGGAAGAAACATGCTTCATATCGTCTTGATTGAGCCGGAGATTCCGCAGAATACCGGCAATATTGCCCGAACCTGTGCGGCGACGGGCAGCGAGCTGCATCTGGTTAAGCCGCTTGGCTATAGCTTGGAGGACAAGTATCTCAAGCGCGCGGGGCTGGATTACTGGCATATGGTCAACATTCATGTTCACGAAAATTTCGGCGAGGTGCTTGCCGCATATCCGGATGCGGAATTCTATTACGCCAGCACGAAAGCACCGCACAGCTACGCGCAGGTGCATTATCCGAAGGATGTCTTTCTGGTGTTCGGCAGGGAGTCCCGCGGCCTGCCGGAGAACCTGCTGGAACGGGTCTATGACCATTGCATCCGCATCCCGATGGTCGAGGGGGCGCGCAGTCTGAATCTCTCCAATTCCGTGGCAATCGTGGCATATGAGGCACTCAGACAGCACGACTTTGAGCATCTGCTGGACCATGGCGCGCTGACCGGACGCGAGGAAGAACCCGGCGCGTGGATGGATTATCTGTAAGAATTCGGCAATCCTTGACAGGGCGTTTTTGTTTTTGCTACAATAAAGGCACAAGAGGACAGGAAAGAGGAGAGCCGTGTGAAGAAGAAAAAGAAAAGCTCGATTGGCTTCCATGTTGCGGCGGGCGTCATGGATGTGTTCGGGGTCGCGGCAGCGGCGCTGGCGATTGTCGTTTTGCTGCTCATGCTTGGAAGCCTGTTTTCGTGGCTTCGGCAGGATTTGGCGATGACATTTGCCGATATATCGGATAATATCACGGATGCTGTGATTATCGGGAAATAAGAGATAAGGGGGGCTGGTGCGGCATGTGGCAGCTCCTTTTGCATATCGTGAGTTGTTTGTTGTGGGCGGTTGTCTTTTGTGGTATACTGTACGAAAGAACAAAGGAGGGCAATCGGCGTGATTACATCGTGGGCAACACTGACGCAGGATGTGGCGGCGTGCGAAAAATGCAGGCTCTGTCAGACGAGGACGAACGTTGTGCTTGGTGAGGGCGATCCGCATGCTCCTTTGATGTTCATCGGCGAAGGCCCCGGACAGCAGGAGGACCTTTCGGGCAGACCGTTTGTCGGCGCGGCGGGTCAGCTTCTGGATAAAATGTTCGCCGCAATCGGGCTTAAACGCGAACAGGTCTATATCTGCAATATCGTCAAGTGCCGCCCGCCGCAGAATCGTGTACCGGAAGCGGATGAACGTGCGGCGTGTCTGGGTTATCTGCGACAGCAGGTTGCGCTTGTGCGTCCGAAGGTTATCGTTTGCTTAGGCTCGACGCCGACGCGGATGCTGCTGGGTGACGATATGCGCATTACGCGCGACAGGGGCGTGTGGCAGCTTAAAAAGGGCGTATGGTTTATGCCGACGTATCATCCGGCGGCACTGCTCCGCGACGCAGATAAAAAACGTCCCGCGTGGACGGATTTTCAGGCAATTCGGGATAAACTCAAAGAACTTGGCGCATATGCGCAGGGATGAGGAGCGGATGGAAGAAAAGGAAAGGGAGGCTCTCCGCAGACTGATTGCGGGGGTGATGCCCGGCAGGGAGAACGCGCTCGTATTCGGCGAGGGCCCGCAGAACCCGCGTCTGATGCTCATCGGCGAAGCACCGGGGGAACAGGAGAGCCTGCAGGGCAGACCGTTTGTCGGGAAAGCGGGAAAGAACCTTGACCACTTTCTTGAGCTGGCGGGGCTTGAGCGCGGCGAAATCTACATCACTAACGTCGTCAAATACCGCCCGACCAAGACGGGCGCAACCGGCAGACTGAGCAATCGCCCGCCGACAAAGGAAGAAATTGCGCTGTTTCGTCCATGGCTCATGGCAGAAATCGAGCGCATTGCGCCGCGGGTGATTGTGACGCTGGGCAATGTTCCCTTGCAGGCGGTTACGAATACGAAAATCACCATTGGTGAGGCACACGGCAGGATGCTGACCGCGGGCGAAACAGGGAAACCGCTCTTTGCGCTGTATCATCCCGCGAGCCTAATTTACAACCGTGCGCTGACGCCTGTCTATGAACAGGATGTTTGTGAATTGGCGCGCTGTCTGCATGACGGTGAATTTGCTTTTTCAGACGCAAAAATGAATAATTGATACAAAAGGACTTTCTTTGCGGCGCGGCATATGCTATGCTGAGTTTACGGAGAAAGGATGAATGAAATGTTTAAAACTGTGATTGAAAATCTGCCGATGGTGTTCAGCCTGCTGATGGGCATGGGGCTGATTGTGCTGGAAGTGTTTCTGCCTGGGTTCGGTCTGCCGGGCATCTCGGGCATCGCCTTGGTCGGCGTGGGAACGGTTCTGGCTGCCTATCATTTCGGCATGCTGACAGCGGTCGGTATTCTGCTGGTCATCATTGCGATTCTGGCGTTTCTGATTTCGTGGGTGCTTCGTTCCGCCGCAAAGGGGAATATGAATAAGTCAAAGCTGTTCCTGAATCAGAAAGATGAGCTGAATGACCGTCAGCGGGATATGCAGGTGCTTGTCGGAAAGTGCGGCAGAACGACGAGCGTTCTGCGCCCGTCCGGTATCGGTGATTTCGACGGCGTTCGTCTGAACGTCGTAACGGAAGGCGAGTATCTGGAAAACGGCGCTGCGATTCGAATCGTTCGGGTCGATGGCGGGCGCATCGTCGTCAAACAGATTCCGCAGGAGTCCATAGACTAATAACGGGAGTATGGAGGGAAAAACATGGCTGAGAGCATCATTCTGGTCGCTGCAATTCTTATCGCAATCTTCGTCTTTTTGAGGTTTGTTCCGCTGAATCTGTGGATATCGGCGTTGGCATCCGGCGTGCATGTATCCATTTTTACGCTGATGGGCATGCGCATCCGCCGCGTTGCGCCGGCGAAGATTATCGCGCCGCTCATCAAGGCGGAAAAAGCGGGTCTGAACATGCAGATCAGCAAGATGGAAGCGCATTATCTGGCGGGCGGCAATCTTGACCGCGTGATTACCGCGCTCATTACGGCGCGCGGCGCGAACATCCAGCTTGATTTTCCGGAGGCATGTGCAATCGACCTGGCGGGCCGCGATGTGCTTCAGGCGGTGCAGATGAGCGTGAATCCGAAGGTCATTGAAACGCCGGTCGTTGCCGCAATCGCGAAGGACGGCATTGAACTGCGTGCGAAGGCGCGTGTAACGGTGCGCGCGAATATCGAGCGTCTGGTCGGCGGCGCGGGCGAAGAAACCATCGTTGCGCGTGTCGGCGAGGGTATCGTAACGACGGTCGGCTCCGCGGAAACGCATAAGGCCGTGTTGGAGAATCCGGATTTGATCAGCCGTACCGTACTCAGCAAGGGTCTTGACGCGGGAACGGCGTTTGAGATTCTCTCCATTGATATCGCGGATGTCGATGTCGGCCGCAATATCGGCGCGCAGCTGCAAATGGATCAGGCGGAAGCCGATCGCCGCATTGCGCAGGCGAAGGCAGAGGAACGCCGCGCGATGGCTGTTGCCCGCGAGCAGGAAATGAAGGCTGCCGCGCAGGAGCAGCGTGCGAAGGTCATCGAGGCGGAAGCAGAAGTGCCGCGCGCGATGGCGGCGGCTCTCCGCGAGGGCAAGCTGGGCGTCATGGATTACTATGAGATGAAGAATACGATGGCGGATACCGCCATGCGGGATTCGATTGCGTCCATGGGCGATGCCAATGGCGCACATCGCGGCAAAAAGGAATAAATAACCTGCGCCGAAGGAGGAGAGAAGGGGCATGGATTGGGAACTTTTCGGATTCCTGATTTTCATTGTCATCTATTTGGTTGCAACGATATCGGAAAAAACGAAAAAGCGCAAGAAAAAAGCGGAAGAAAAAGCCAAGCAGACCGTTCTCCCGACTCAGGCATTTGAAAGCGGCGAAAAAGAAGAGGATGACCTGTCCGAGGAGCAGCCTGCGGAGGAAATGGTCTTTGACGATCCCTGTAAACAGGAAGAACAGCCGCCGATTCATCTGCATCAGGTGACTGAGCAGCAATTTGAAGCGGCGCAGGAGGGCGAAGATCCCTGTCATGCGGGCGGCGTGACAGCCGTGCGGCTTGAACATCATGATGGGGAAGATGCGTCGGAAGCTGATTTGGAAGCTATGCGGCAGGATTCGGACATTCTGCGCGGCGTCATCATGAGTGAGGTACTGATGCGTCCGGCAGAAAGAGCGGCGCTTCGACGGATAAAGCGGGGAAAGAGAACGTGAGCAACGAGGAGATTCGCGTCGTCATTGCGGACGACGAGCCGGGCATGCGCATGATTTTGCGTAAAATGATTGAAAAAGCGGATGGCTTTACGCTTTGCGC
Source organism: uncultured Eubacteriales bacterium (assembly GCA_900548125.1). Classification (GTDB taxonomy): domain Bacteria; phylum Bacillota; class Clostridia; order Christensenellales; family Aristaeellaceae; genus Ventricola. The sequence goes on along the minus strand of URJN01000110.1, from coordinate 705 downwards.
CGAGGCGGATAATGGAAAAGATTTGCTGAAGCTGGTCGAAGAATATAAGCCGCAGGTCTGCTTTCTGGATGTTGAAATGCCGGAAATGACGGGGCTTGAGTGCGCAAAAGCGATTCAGGACACCGATCCCCGAATGATTCTCGTCTTTGCGACTGCGCATGACGATTACATGGCACAGGCGTTTGAGGTCTATGCGTTTGATTACATGGTGAAGCCGTTCAAGGTTGAGCGTGTTATGAAGACGCTTGAGCGCATCCGTCAGGTCGTGGATGGGCGCGCGCAGCCGCAGCTGCCGCAGGCGGAGAAGCTCGAAGAGCATATCAAGGCGATGCCGCCCAAGAGCATGAACAACGGGCGCATCATGCTGCATCACAAGGACGGCGTGAATTTCGTCCATCAGGCGGATATTCTGCTGGTGCAGAGAGAGAATCGCTCAACGGTGCTTTATGCCACGGGCGGACGCCGTTTTGAAACGAGCGAAGCGTTGGGCGATGTGGAAGCAAGGCTGGATCCGCAGATTTTCTTCAGATGCCATAAGTCCTACATCATCAACCTCAATGTGATTGACAATATCACGCCCTACGGACGATGGACCTATGTTGTTCACCTTTCGGGAACGGATCAGGATGCGCTCATCACCCATGAAAAGTATGAAGAACTGGAGCGTATGTTCTCCTGATTCAATTCATTATGAATAAAAGCGTC
>URJN01000109.1 GCA_900548125.1 uncultured Eubacteriales bacterium | reverse complement strand
TACAGTATCCCTGATTCCCCACATTTAGATTGGAAAGATCCTGTTCTCCTTCATAAATCTCATCCAGATTCAGCGCATGCCGCACGCCGTCCGCCAGCAGGTCGAACTGTTTCTGCCGATAATTCTCCATCGACAACAAGCTCGTCTGCTTCGGCTCGATTCCCTTGCGTGCGCAAAGGAACTCCGCCAGCTTCCCTGTCAGTTCGCCGCTGTCAAACAGCCCATGCAGATACGTTCCGAATACGTTTCCGCTGACGCATCCCTCCGGCGAACCATCCGTAAGGATGCAGAACGGCTGTCCGTCCGCCTGCGTCTGCCCGTTATGAATCTCATAGCCCGTAAGCGACGCGCCCGCAAACGGTTCAGCCTTCACAGCGGCACGCACCTGCATCCGTCTTTTCTGCCAGTCAAACACGGTCTGCGTCGGCAAAAGTCCCATGCCGGAAAGCGTCATGCTGCGTCCGCTCTCCATGCCGTCCGGATCGCTTAACGTTCGTCCAAGCATCTGATAGCCGCCGCATACGCCCAGCACGGGCGTCCCCGCATGCGCCAGCTTGAGCAGAGCCGCCTCCAGCCCGCTCTGACGAAGCCAAAGCAAATCCTCCATCGTGTTTTTTGTGCCCGGCAGAATCACCATGTCGGGCTGCCTAAGCCCCCGTGCATGCTGCACATAGCGCACGCCCAACAGCTCATGCTGCTCAAGCGGCATAAAGTCCGTGAAATTGCTGATATGCGGCAGACGGATGATGGCAATATCCAGCGGTTTGACATTGCTTCTGACGCCCAGCCTGTCGGAAAGTGAATCCTCGTCCTCAATCTCCACATTCAGATACGGCACGACGCCCCATACAGGCAGGTGTGTTTTTTCCTCCAGCATGGCAAGCCCCGGCTTCAGAATATTCACATCACCGCGGAATTTATTGATAATCAGCCCTGCAATCCGCGCACGTTCTGCCGGTTCAAGCAGCTCAACTGTGCCGTAGAGCTGAGCGAACACGCCGCCTCGGTCGATATCGCCCGCCAGCAGCACCGGCGCATCCACCAGCTTCGCCAGCCCCATGTTCACGATATCGTCCGCTTTGAGGTTGATTTCCGCAGGGCTTCCCGCGCCCTCGATGACTATGATATCCACATCCGCGCTCAGGCTGTCATACGCCGCGAGAATATCCGGAATGAGCTGCTTTTTCATCCGAAAATAATCTGCCGCGCTCATCTGACCGCGCACTTCTCCGTTTACGATGACCTGACTTCCGACGTCGCTGCTCGGCTTGAGCAAAATCGGGTTCATGCGCACATCCGGCTCTATGCCTGCCGCCTGCGCCTGTACGACCTGCGCACGCCCCATCTCCAGCCCATCGCGCGTGACGAAGCTGTTGAGTGCCATATTCTGACTTTTGAACGGCGCAACCCGATAGCCATCCTGCGCAAAGATGCGGCAGAGCGCGGCGCACAGCAGGCTCTTGCCCGCGCCGCTCATCGTCCCCTGCACCATGATTTTTTTCGCACGGCTCATCCAAGCACCTCCTTCAGCGTTTGAAGCAGAATGTCGTTTTCCTTTCGCGTGCGCACCGCCGTTCGATACCATGTATCGTCAAGTCCGGGATAATTTCCGCATCCGCGCAAAACCACGCCGCGCTTTTCCATTTCTTCCCCCAGCGTCTTTGCCGCGCGGAAAAGCAGGTAGTTGGCTCTTCCCGCGATGACGCGCAGACCGAGTGCCCGCATCCCTTCCATGAGATACGGGCGTTCCTCCTCCACGAGTGTCCGCACGCGCTCCACATAATCGCTCTGCTCCAATGCCGCGATGCCTGCCGCCTGCGCAAGCGAAGAAACCGCCCACGGCTGACCCGCGCTTCGCATATGCGCCAGCAGTTCTCCGTCCGCACAAAGCCCATAGCCCAGCCGAACGCCCGCCATGCCGTAGAGCTTGGTGAAGGCCTTGAGGATAAACAGCTTCCTTCCACCCGCCAGCTCGCCCTTCATCGTAAACAGGTTTCCGTCCGGCAGGAAATCCAGAAAGCACTCATCCACCGCCAGCCACGCGCCCACGGCTTGGCATTGCTCCAGAATCTTCTGCATCAATGCCCGATTCGCGACCTGTCCGGTCGGGTTGTTCGGTTGGCAGAGGAATACCATGTCCACATTCTCGTCGATGGCGTCTGCAAACTCCGGCGTCAGCGCAAAGTCATTCCGTTCCGACAATTCATAGCGGCATACCTCGCATCCGACTGTTTCCAATGCCGCGGCGTATTCCGCAAACGTCGGTGACAGAATCAGCGCACGGCGTGGACGCACGGACAGCGCAAGCCTGAAAATCAAATCCGCCGCGCCGTTTCCGCAAAGCACCCACTCCGCAGGAACGCTTTCCGCCCGCGCAATCGCCGCGCACAGCTCCCGACAAAGCGGATCGGGATATCGATCGGCATGATATGCCGCCTCGCCAATCGCCTGCGCAACAGCCGTCGGCATGCCCAGCGGGCTGACGTTTGCCGAAAAATCCAGCGCATCCCGTCCATATTTTTCCCGATAGCCGACGTAATCGCCGCCATGAACCAATTTCATGCTCCCATCACCCCGCGTACCATAACCGCCGCCGCCAGTCCCAGCACGCTCGCCACGCGCATCATCCGATTTGCCCGCAGGATATCCTCCGGTTCAATGGGGCGCGTCACGTCGCCCAGGGTCGGCTTGTCGTAATATTTGCCGAAATACGTCGCAGGTCCCGCCAGCTGAACGCCCAATGCGCCCGCGCAGGCGCTTTCCGTCTGCGCGCTGTTGGGGCTGGCATGATTGCGCCGATCGCGCTTCCAGATGCGCCATGCGCCCGCCGCGTCATTGCCCGTGAGCGCCGCCGCCGCAATCCACAGCAGAGCCGCAATGCGGCTGGGCAGGTAATTCGCTCCGTCATCCAGCTTCGCCGCGGCGCGTCCGAAATGCAGATACTTTTCATTCTTATAGCCGACCATGCTGTCCATCGTATTGACGGCTTTATACGTCAGTGCCAGCGGTGCGCCGCCCAGCATCATATAAAACAGCGGCGCAATTACGCCGTCACTCGCGTTCTCGGCGACCGTTTCCACCGCCGCCTTGGTCACGCCTTCGCTCGTCAGCGCTTGCGTATCGCGCCCGACAATGCGGCTGACCGCCTTTCTCGCTGCGGGCAGATCCCCCTTGACCAATTCACGATAGACATTTGTGCTTTCCTGCGCCAGTCCTGTCGCCGCCAACGCCTGCATGCACCAGAGCAGCTCGACCGCAAAGCCCAGTGCCGGATGAACCGCCGACAACAGACGGCAGATTCCGCCCGTGAGCAGCAGCGTTCCCACCGGCAGCGTCATCGCCAGAAACAGCCCGCCCATCCGTTCGCCCTTAGGCGTATTCGGCAGGTGCTTCCGCAGAAATGCTTCCAGTGCGCTGATGGCTTTCCCCATGATGACAACGGGATGCACCAGCCATGCCGGGTCGCCGAATATCCAATCCAGTATAAAGCCGCCGAGCATCGCAGCGATGATTCTCATGCCTTTTCCTCCGCATAACAAACCGTTTTAACCACCCGCAGAACCCGCCGCGCACGCCACTGCGACGCATCCAGCACAAAGCCGCCCGCGTTCGGCGCGTTCCATTCATAGTAATCCCGATGCGGCAGAACGAACCGGCTCAGTGCCGCCATCTGCGTTCCGCCGTGCGCAACGATGGTCAGTTCTTCTTTTCCCATCGCCGCCGCGTGATCGACGCATCTTTCAAACGCACGGCAGACCCGTTCGCAAAACGCCGCCTTGCCTTCTCCGCTCGGGCAGGCGGCTTCACAGCCTGAATCCAGCCACGCGCCATATGCCGCGTCGCCCTTCATCTCGTCATACGTCCTGCCCTCAAAATCGCCGAAATCCATCTCCCGCAGGTCATCACAGACAATCTGCTTTGCGTTCGGAAAGAGGATTGCGGCGGTCTGCTTTGTGCGGCAGAGCGGCGTCACGATGACCTCATCCGGCGCATCGTCGGCTGCTCTGAGCTTCGCCCTGCCCCGTTCGGAAAGAGGCATATCCGACGCGCCCTGATAACGATGCTGCTCGTTATACACCGTTTCGCCGTGGCGCAAAAGCACAATCAGCATGGCAATTCCCCCTTGAGCGCGGTCGGGATGCCGCAGAACATCTCAACGACGATATCCGCCCGCGCCGCCAGCAGACACGCCAGCCGCCCAGCCGCTTCCCGCGCCGCGCGCTGACCCGCATCCATCGGCACGACGCCGCCGCCGATTTCCGTCGCCATGACGACATCATACCGCGCCGACAGCTCGTCCGCCAGCGTCGTCAAATCCTGCGCATCCGCTGCCAAATCCTGCACATCAGCAATCTGCCGCCCGCCGAGCTTTTTCGCATACGTCCGTTTCCCGCTGTACAGCGGGCCCGTGATGAAAATCATCCCATCCACCTCTCGGAAAACACCAGCGCGGCAAGCATAAACAGCTCTGCCCGCTGCAAAAACCAGCCTGCCAAATCGCCGGTGATGCCGCCGAACTGCTTGACCGATACGGCATGATACCGCCAGAACATCAGCAAAGCCGCCAAAGCAGGCAATCCGCCGCCCAGCCAGACCATACCCGCGCCGACGCAGACCGCCTCCGCCGTGAGCATCACGCGCACGCGGTGTCGATCTGCCGCCGAAGCGAACGTATGCGCAAGCCCCGTGTTCTTCGCCATCGGAAATGACGCAACTGCCAGCCCTGAAAGCGCACGCTCAAACACAAGTGCCAGCGTCCAGACCGCGCCGACACGCGGCGTAAACCGTATGCACGCGCAGAGCGCAAAGTACGCGACAAAATAGCTGCACTGGCGGATGACCGCAAACGCGCCGCAGTGCGGATCCTTGAGAATAGCGAGCTTTTTCTCCCTGTCGCCATAGCTGGACAGCGCATCGGATGTATCCGCATAGCCATCCAGATGAATGCCGCCCGTCACCGCAACGGGAATCAGGCAAAATCCCGCCGCCTTCGCCATTTCCGGCAGGGGCATCAGCCCGCAGACACACCACAGTGCGCCGATGACCGCGCCGATCAACGGGAACGCCGCCATCGCATAGCGCATATTTCTTTCGTTCCACTCGATTTTCGGCACAGGCAGCGCGGAAAACATGGCAAACGCCACGCCGATTGTTTCAAGCGCGATCAAACCCATTTCCCCCTTTGACGAACTGAGGTATTCCGCAGACCACGCGGCAGACATTCTCCGCCTTTGACGCAAGCGCATTGTTCACCCGCGCCAGCGTAAGCAGATAAGCGTCCGTATCGCCCGCATAATCCGCGCCCCCGCGAAAGACCTCGTTGGATACAACAATGAGATGGCTTCCTTGGCGATGCAGCCTTTCGACGCCGCGCAAAATCGACTGCGCCGCATCCTGCCCCGCGCCCTCCGAATCATACAGCTCGTTAGCGACGAGATTGCCCATATCCTCCAGCAGAATCACGCCCCGCTCAGGGACAACCAGCTCATCCAGACGAAGCGGACATTCCAGCGTTTCAAACCGCTTCTCCCTGCGCATCTCGCGGTGACGTGCCACGCGCTTTTCGCTCTCCGCGTCCCAAACGCGCATTGTCGCCACATAGTAACGCGGCAAACCGCTTTGCACAGCAAGCCGTTCGGCGAAACTGCTCTTTCCGCTTGCCGAACCACCGATTACCAGCGTCAGCATTGCGGCTTATACGGCTCGATGCCGCCCTCCGAAAATGAATAACAGCCTTGATAAACGGCAATCGCCATATCCCACAGCGGAATCGACGCCACTGCGCCCGTTCCCTCGCCCAAGTGCATGCCCGCAGTCAGCAGCGGCTTTTTACCCAGCGCATTAAGCACCAGATGCGCCGCCGGTTCGGAGGAAACATGGCTGGCGAAAACCGCTTTTTTCGCATGTTCACAAAGACGAACCGCGCAGAGTGCCGCCACGCCGCTGATAAAACCATCCATGATGATTGGCACGCGATACAGCGCACCGCCGAGGAACACGCCGCAAAGTCCGGCGATATCCAGCCCGCCGAGCTTGCTCAGCACATCCAGCGGGTCATTCGCATTCGGTTGATTGACGGCAATGCCGCGCTCAATGGCGCGGATTTTCCTTTGCAGCCCCTCATCGGACAGCCCCGCGCCGCGTCCGGTCATCCGTTCGACCTCCTGATGCAGTAAAACCGACGCAACCGCGCTGGACGTGGTCGTGTTTCCGATGCCCATTTCGCCCGTCGCCAGCAGGGAAAAGTCCTTCTTCTTCCAGTCGCGGACGAGGTTCATGCCGACTTCAATCGCGGACAGCGTCTGTTCGCGTGTCATCGCCGCGCCCTGCGTGAAATCCGCCGTGCCGGATAGGATGCGCCTGTCCAGAACACCCTCCACCTTTTCCCCTGCCATGCCGATATCCACCGGCACAACCTCGCAGCGCGCCGCATCCGCCATGCGGCAGACGCTCGTTCGATGCGCCGCAAGGTTTTCCGCTACTGCGCAGGTGACGCTTTGATCCGTCTGGCTGACCCCCTGCGCAACAACGCCGTTATCTGCGCAAAGCACCAATACCGCACGTCTGCCGACGTCGATTTTCTCATTTCCGGTCAATGCCGCCGCATCCTCAATCATCGTTTCCAGTGCGCCCAGCCCGCCAAGCGGCTTGGCAAGACGCGCCCAGTGTTCATGCGCCGCTGCTCTCGTCGCCGCATCCTCCGGCGGGATTGCGCGAAGAATCTCTGTCCATTCCATTTTGGTCATCTTATGCTCCATGCCCGAATCAGACGGTATCCATGCCGTTTCAGCTTGTTGACATAAGCAAACTTAGCTTGAATAGCAAAATCAAGAAATTCAGCTATTCTTTCATTTGCAGAAAGGGCTATTCTCCCCCCAAGGGGGAGAATAGCTTTTTGTCTACAGTCTGATCAGAAGCTCATGGCTTCTGCGCTTTACGGCATATTCAATAACAAAGAAGCCGCTTCCCGATTAACGGCAGGAAGCGGCTCAGCGGAACACAATCAGATCTGATACTTGCGGATGCTCTCCGGCACATTCTCCGCATCCTCGCTGAAGCTGATGACCAAATCGCACTGAGCGTTGGCGACCAGACCTTCGAGCTTGGCAAAGAAGTCCACCAAGTCGGCGGCGTCCGTCTTGACCAGTTTGAGGAACGCATCAACGTAAATCACGCTGATATCGTAGTTGCCCGCGAGAATACCGGCGAGGAAGCCGAAGAACGGCTCTTTGCCCTTTACTGCGTATTCGCTCGCGTCGATAAAGCGGATCTGCGGCTTCAGGCTGAGCGTATAGCTCTTGTCGTCGTCAACG
>URJN01000108.1 GCA_900548125.1 uncultured Eubacteriales bacterium | reverse complement strand
GCATCCCGCCCGCACGTTTGCCCCTTTTGCAAAACCTTCAGGTTTTGCTCACGCGGGCGATTTTGTGCAATTCCTATACGTTAAAAAATCGGACTGCTTCGGCAGTCCGATTTTTTACATATGGGGAGCGGCTCAAATCGCCTTCGGCAGATTCCACTTGAACACCGTCGCCAGAATGCGCACGGCGGTCGTCGCCATCATCCCCAGCGCATACGCCATCACGCCGTTCACGCCCATTCTCAGCAGCAGCGCATAGCCCAGTGCGCCGACAATGGCGGCAACGGCATACACGCGCTTTTTCAGTACGAACGGCATCTCCTGAAGCAGCACGTCGCGCAGCATGCCGCCGCCGATTGCCGTGGTCGTTCCCAGAAACGTGGTCAGGAATATGTTGTCCGCAAAACCGGCTTCCATGCCGATGCGTGCGCCGGAAACGGCGAATATGCCCAATCCAATCGCATCAAACACGTTGTTGACCTGCTCAATCAGCCGCTCCCGCTCGATGTAGCGTTCCTTAAAGATTCGCGCAATGATGAAAACCGCCAGCGCACAGATACAGGCGAGCAGCACATAATGGAAGTTGGTAAACATCCGCGGCGGGAAGTGACCAATCAGCACATCGCGGAGCGTTCCTCCGCCCAATGCCGTAAAGACCGCCATCAGCAGAACGCCGAAGATATCCGTTCCCTTGTCAATGGCAACCATCGCGCCGGAAACAGCGAAGGCCGCCGTGCCGATGGCTTCACAGAGTTGAAAGATTGCGTTAAAGTCATTCATGGTCGTTCTCTTTTCCAAATTTGATGACAGTCTGGCGGATTGCATCCTCCAGCCCTGCGCCGCAAAGCCTCAGCCGCCGCGCCTCCTTCAGTGCCTGCGCCATGCCTCTGCCCGCCTTCATGCCTTGCGCGATGAGCATATCGCCGCTCGGCATCGGCATGGACAACGCTTTTTCATAGGCGGCAAGCCTTTCCTTCAGAAATTGTTCTTCTTCGTCGCTCTTTTCGGTGCGCCTGCCCTTTCCCCGCGCGTCGCAGACCGCGAGCAGAACCAAATCATGCGGGCAGATTGATTCGTCAAAGAGCAGGTTGGTTTGTCCCTCTCCCAAATTCATATAGAAGCAGATATGCGTGCGCATATGCAGGCGGCACATGTTTTCGCAGTAGGCAAGCATATCCTTTCCCGCGCCGATGCGCGAAAGCATGGCACTCAGGAGCGGAACGCCTGCAATCTCATGCTCGCAGGAATGGTAATTGCCGTTTTGATCCTGCGTCGTCGTAGCCGCCTTTCCAAGGTCATGGACGAGCGCGGCAAGCATCAGGTTGAGCGGCTTTTGCGCCGCCTCCCGCATCTCCGCCGCCGCGCGCAGGACGAGCATCGTATGCACATAAGCGTCGCCCTCGGGATGATATTTCGGATTCTGGCGCACGCCGATGAGTGCCGCCAGCTCCTTAAACCAGACCTCCAGCGCACCGGCGCGGCGCAGAATATCAAAATAGACTTCCGGATGGGCACTCTGCATGAGTGCCTTTTTCGTTTCGCTCATCACGCGCGCGGGCGAAAGCGCATCCGTCGGCATGCGGCGCATTTTCTCCATCGTCGTCTCGTCCACCGACAGGTCATAGCGCGCGGCGAACTGCGCCCCGCGCAGGACGCGGAGCGGGTCTTCCTCAAATCCCGCGCCCGGAACGGCACGCAGGATATGGTTTTTCAAATCCGCCTGACCGCCGAACGGATCGACGATTTCGCCGGTCAGCGCATCGCGCAGAATCGCGTTGACGGTGAAATCCCGTCGGGAAGCCGCCTTTTCAAAGGACAGCGTCGGGTCGGGCAGCACCTCAAAATCCCCGTGATGCGGTCCCGTCCGCCTTTCCGTTCTCGGCACGGCAAGGTCAATGCCCTCGCCGCGAAGCGTAAAGATGCCGTATTTTTCGCCGCTGTCATCCACATCGCCGAACTGAGCCGCCAGTGCGCGCAGTGCATCGGGCGCAAGCCCGTAAACCTCGCAGTCGATATCCGCGCTCGGTATGCCCAGCAGCCCGTCGCGGACACAGCCGCCGACCAGCATCGCCCGCCCGCCCAGCTCCTTTGCCCGCAGGGCGATATCGTGTATCCGTTTCCCTTGTTTCGTCATTCCAGCTCTCCCTGATCGCCGCGCGCATAAGCGGCGGTAAGCACGTCATCCTCGGCTATGCGGACTTCTTTCTTCTTTCCCGCCAGAACAGCGGTAAATCCGTCCTCGCCGATGGATGTGACGCGCAGATTGACCTTCTTCATCTGTCCCTGCTGCATCATCACCACGCAGATTTTGCATTCACGCTCCAGCGAATAGCGCAAAAAGCGTTCCGTCACGGCGCATCCACCTGCCCATTCGCGTCATAAATGCGCACGTCCCGGTTCTCATAGACGACGGGATACGTCGCTTCGAGCGTTTCCGTATCCACGTCGAATTCCGCACGTTCGTAATCGCTGACGTAAATATAATGCACATCGTAGGTTTCCAGCACATCCCCGTTCTGCGCCGGATCCTCAAAGAAACGCCTGCAGTCCGCAGACTGCTGACCGTAATCCAGCCCATGGAAAAACACATACAGGTCGCTTCCGCAGATGATCTGTCTGCCTGCCAGCGAACAGACGGGGTTGATATGCTGCTGCCCGGTTAAAAATACGTCGTCATGCGCGGTATTCTCTTCGATCCATTCGCTCGCTTTGACTGCGTTGGCGGAAAAGAGCTGATAACCGGATACCGCTTCGCGCCCGATGGACAGCGCACCGGAAAACACGCTCGCCCAGATGAACAAGCCGCACAGCAGCCCGCGTCCGCGAAGCCCCGCCAGCCGCTGCATGAGGATCGAGCCGTAATCCGCGGCGAGAATCATCGCGAACATGAACCAGATGTAAAACAGCTTGTTGTTGTCGTATTCATTCGGCTGGAAGAGGATCGTCTCCGCGACGGCGTAAATCGCTGTCATGCCCAGCACGATATCCAAATGCCCGCGCCGCCCAGCGTTCAGACAGGCGCAGACGACGAGGATGAACGGCAGACCCACGTTCTTCACCCAGAACCAGAAATACCCGTCCTTGAAGCCGCGTCCTCCGCTGTTGTTGACCCAGTTGAACTGGAAGCGAAGCGCACCGCCCTCCAGCGTCTGCCTGACCGCGTTGCCCAGCACCTGCGGCAGCGCCAGCACCAGCACGATGCCCAGATAGACCCCCGCACGGCCCAGAATGTCGGGGCGCCCTTCTTCCTGAACGATCAGCCTGCCGAGAATATAGCCGCCCGAAAACAGCCCCAGCGCGAGGAAGGTATGGGTATGCACCAGCGGAAGCGCACCTGCCCACAGCGCGAGCAGCACCGTCTGCCGCATGGATTTTTCGCGGAAAGAGGAAATCAGCAGATACAACGCCGGAATGCCCATCGCCCAGCCGCCCAGCAGCGCCCGCTGCGGAATCATCAGGTCGGCGATGACATTGGAAAAGCGCAGGTTGAAATCCGGCTGATTGGCGGGCGTCTTATAATAGCCGGTGAAGATCTCCTTCACGCGGGCAAATTGATCGGTAAACGCCAAATCAAAGTCATACAGGAAGCCCAAACCGCCGTTGAAGAAGAACAGCAGCGCCGCAACGGCGACCGCCTTGTGCCTTCCGCCGAGAATCTGCTGCGCCAGGAGCATATAGCCCGCGTAGGTCAGCGCCATCAGCAGCGTTCCCGGCACGACGAGCGCCAGATTGAGCGGCATGCCGAGCATATAAAACGTCGTGCTGAGCGAATCCGTCAGATACGGATAGGAAAGCGCCGTCCCCGCCAGCAGGTTATACGTCGGCGGAAAGCTCATATCCTTCATCGAGGTGATAAACGCCAGATGCATGCACAGGTCGCCGTAGGTGGATTGTCCGCACCAGTACGAGCCGTCGGACGCGGGCATCAGCATATGCGTATATTGCAGATACGCCGACAGCGCGGTCAGCGGAATGCAGACCGCCGCCATCACCGCCGCCTGACGCTTATCTTCCGCCGGCAGCGCGGCAGGCAGACGCTTATCCCGCAAAAAACGGCATTCCGTCAAAATCGCCGCCAGCGCAACGACAGCGGCAATATGCGCCTTGATCGTAAAACCGAAAAGCCATGCAAAAAGCGCCGGGAGCTGCATTTCAAGCAGCACGCCCAGCGCCGCGCCCAGCCATCCCCGCACAAGCGGGCTTTTGCGCGGCAGCAGAAAACGAATCATCTGCACGCCGGCAGCCATATACAAAAGCAGATATGCGATGGAAATCATAAAGCCTCACTGAACCTGTTTGTCCGACTGAATGACGGTAAAGACCGCCTGCCTTCTTCTGCGATGCGCCGCCGGCTTCGTTTCCTCCGGCGGCTTGACGGCGGATATTCTGCGCGTCTGCGACAGCGCGGGAAAGAGGTCTCTCTCCTCCTCCGCTTCGCTCCGCTCGGCGGCTTTCCGAACATCCTTCTGCATCGCCATCAAATCGCTGAGGGCCTGCTCCCTTCGCTGCTTTGCGTCCGCTTCGCCGCGAATGCCGCGCGCGGCGGCTTCCGTACAAATCGCCTGTCCGGTCAGCAGCAGATAGGTCTGCCTCACATACAGCGCAATCAGCGCGTCGATCGCCACCGCCGCGCCGATGAGCAGCGGCACGGCGGGCAGCCACCGCATGCCGCACCAGACGGAAGCGGCGGCAAGACCGGCGGTCAGCACCGCACCGACGACGACCCCTGTGCGCCGCACCGTCCTCGCGCTCTCCCTGAGCGCGATTGCCGTTTTATTGGTCAGGCGAATCGCTCCGCCCGCAGATTTTCGTTCCATGCCAAGCCTCCGTTATGCACCCAGAATAGACAGAATGAGCTGACTGTCAAACAGCGGCGCAAGCCGCGACGCATTCAGCAAATCTGTAATCTGCTGAATCGGAACGACCGCCTGAATAATCGGAACCAGCGCAAAGAAGATGAACAGCAGCAGCACGCCGCGCGCCAGCCCGAACACACCGCCTGCCAGCGCATCCAGATGGCGCAGAACCGGCAGCTCGAACACATAGCAGATCAGATGAATGATAAACGTCGCCACGATATAGCAGCCCAGAAAGCAGATCAGGAAGCTGAGAATCGAAAGAGAAACGTTGACAATCGTCTGACTGAGCAGTGTGGACATCGTGGTCGAGGCGGGTGCCGTGCCGACCGCGTTGATAAACGCCGTCTGGAACTGCGCAGGCAGCTGTGCGCTCTCGATAATCTGCGCCAGCGAGCTTTGCGATACCTGCGAAACCGAGAGCAGCGAAAGATCCAAATCCTTGATTCGGCTTCCCGCGTCGGTATAGTACATCAGCGTGTTGACCAGCGTTTCGTTGCCCTGAAGCCACGCCGCCAGAGACGGGCTGACGGCGAACGCCGCCGCCGCCGCGCCAATCAGGGCGGCAACGCTCAGCACCCCGCTGATAAATCCCCTGTACATGCCGAAGATGACGCTCACCCCCAGCACAGCCAGAATGACGATATCAATGATATTCATGCGTTCTCCTTTCGCCGCCCGCGTCAGGTCGGCAGTTCGACCACATAGATTTCCGAGCCGGACGCCACGACCGCGCGGTTGTCCGTCATCATCCCCAGCACAGCCGTCACGTTGATGGGCATTGCGTAGGAGCGGAACGTCGTCTCTCCAAAGCGGCAGGCATACACGGCGTTGGCGGAAAAGCCGTAGACCGACTTAGTTCCCAGCTTGGCGGCGATGCACGTTCCCGGCAGATGCAGCACGCGGTCCACGCTGCCATACATCAGGCGGACATTGTTGATGCTGATGCCCTCGCTCTGCTCCTGCGCCGGAACGAGGAGCTGGTAGAGCGTTTTGCCGCTCTGCTGCACGTCCTCAACCGTATAGCCGTAGATGAGCGTCGGGCTGCTCGCCTCCAGCGCGCGATAGCTGTAATGCAGAATCTGTCTGGTGGTGACAATGTTCAGATTGCCGTTCTCGTCGTAGATGGAATAGGCGATATGCTCGCCCAGCGAGCTTTTTCCGGTGGAGAGCTTGCCGGGCTGATAGGTCTGAAGCTCGGTCGAGATGACCGTGCCCGTCGTATTGAGTCCCAGCATCCACATCAGCTCCGTCGGCTGCGCGCTGGAGGTCGTCGTGGACATAAAGAAGCCGATATCCAGCAGCGTCTGGTTGGAGACCGGAATATTATCGACGATTTGACCGCTGCTGTTGATGACGGACACCACGCCGTTATCCGAATCGCCGACGAACACGGCAACATACTCATCGCCCGCGCTGGCGAACTGAATGGCGTCGCTCATTTTATTGTTATAGATGAGCCTGCCGCGGCTGTTGAGGATATACAGATCGTTGCCCGACCACGCGACGATGCGCTTTTCCGTCGCGTCATAATCGGCGTTGGTTCCAATCTGATAGCTCCATTCGTTGCCGCCGGTCGCCGCCACGCAGTGCAGCGTCGTTCCGTCATAAAAGATGACGCTGTCGCCAAAGGGCGAAACATTCTGGCTGAGCGTCGCGCCGATGCGCGTAATTTTGCCGATGCCCTCGCGGGTATTGCCGTTAAGCGCATACATCACCGCAACGACCAGTATGGCGGTCAGAGCCGCGGCGAGGATAACGATCCTCAGAATTTTTTGAAAGGGGCTTTTCTTTTTATTCTTCTTCTTTTTATCGTCATTCATCCCGTAGGCGCCAAATGTACTGTTTGCGCCCGTCAGGTATGTGACGCGCCTTTTATTACGATCCATGTCAACTTCCTTTCAAGGAACGGGGGAAACAGTCGGAGCTCCGCTCCCCTGCGGGGAAATCGGCGTTATGCGCGGGATTCAGCGTGCCCAAAACTCATACGGCAGTCCCCTCCGCAGTCTTTCCGCCATTTTCCCTTATTTTCTCCGATTTTGGGCGTCCCAAAACCGCTTTTCCACTTTTGGAGATTCAACAGGTTTGCACGTTCCGCATTTTGGGGATTTTCCGCCCCAAAACCCAAAACCGTCTGACTTTTGGCAGAGTCTGCTCCCGCGGCTTGAATCCGCATGGTTTTGGGGTTTTCCCGCTCTTGCGCTCAAGTTATCAACAGAGTTGTCCACAACTTTTGGGGCTTTGTGGACAACTTGTGGATAGCTGTGGATAAGTTCTGCATAACTCCGTTTTTCTCTGTTTTTACAGGATTTTTTCTTTTTCCCCAAAAGTCGCGCTGATTCCCTCGCGATGGGCGCGGCTCCATCCAAAACCCCTTCTTCCCGCCGCAGCAGCTCGAATATGGCGTCCATCAGCTGCCGCAAAGCGATTGCTTCGTAAAGGATTAAGGAAACTCCGTTCCCGTGCGAGGCTTGGAGC